>NZ_JADGFC010000106.1 GCF_016744025.1 Sulfurimonas sp. | reverse complement strand
ATCTTATAGTTTGGCTTATATCTGCATGATCCATTAATCTCATAATTGTATAAATTGGTGTACCTTGAATTGCTAATTGACTTGCGAATGTGTGTCTAAGTGTATGTATTACCACTCTTCTCTTACTATCCCCAGGTTCTAAATCTTGATTAAAACAATCATCAAAAACTTTTTTAAATACTTTGTATGGTGAAACCCTTGATAACGGTTTATTCTTACCATTTACTACATAATCTATAGGTGAAAGGTTTTTAACTCGTTCTTCTATTAATGTTTTATATCGTGGATGAAGAAAACCGTTATAAGTTCTATTTGATTTATGATTTTTTATTCTAATAGTATTTTGTTGAAAGTTTATATCTGATTTAGTGATAGTAAGTACACTATTTAATCTTGCACCGGTACTTAAGCTTAATGCTAAAAATATTTTCATATTAGCAGTAACATATTCTTTAAAAGCTGCACCAGTTCTATTTTCTAAAACATCCCAAAGCTTTTCTATTTCATCAATTTCTAAATATCTTTCACGGTCATTATCTATTTTCTCTCTTTCAAGTGTTTTAGAATATGCAACATTCTTTATATTTAGATTGTGGTGAATTATCATATAGTTTATAACTGTACCAACAATATTTAGCCAATCATTGATAGTTTTAGCAGCATAAGGTCTACCAGTTCTTTGACTTATCTTTTTTCTTGCTTTTTGTCTAAAGTTTTCAAGTAACTCAATCGTAATTTCATCAACTACTAAATGACCAAATGTTTTTTTCACATGTAAATCATATCTACCCTTGGTATTTCTTGTATCGCTTTTTTCTTTAATTTTATTCATATATAAATTAAAACATTCATCAAAGGTAGGTAGTTTTTTATTTTGTAACATAGGTGCGTCTTCTTTCAGTCTATCTACTGAAGTTCTTTTAGCTCGTATTTTACTTGCATAAGCAGCTGTAACACCCTCTTTGGCTGTACCTACTTTTTCTTTTTTAGATTTTCCTCTTAACTTGTATGTAATAATAAATACTCTATCCTTGTTCTGTAAGTCCCTATAATATACACCTGTAAACTTTGTTTTAATCATCTTTTTACCTCAAAATAATGGTAGCCTATTGGCAACCAAAGGATAGGATTATTAAGGTTAAAGAGGGGTTAAAGAGGGAACTGTTAAAAATACAAAACACTTACAAGGCTAGTGGTATTGGTATATAGGGGTATTAAAGGGGTTTGTGAGATTTGTATATATTATATATGCTGTGGGAAGGTAATCCAGTTGTTGTAGAAGTAGCTCAGTAATTACATCTTCAAAATATTGAGCCTTTGGCTCTTTATTTTCCATTCTTCATTCTTAAAAAATATCAAAATTTATATTTATTTTTTTAATAAAGGTAAAAAAAACTTTACTTATTAATAATAAAAAAAGCATTTTAATCATACAATCTCATTAAATAATTATATAAAACAAAGGTTGATTAATGAAAAAAGTTTTAACTCTTATGGTTGCTGTTGCTTCACTTACTTTAAGTGCTTCTAGCTTAGATGATTTTGCAGACTTAAATGGTAGTCTAAATATTGCAGGTGGAACGGCTCATATAAAGTGTGAGAAACAAGCTATCAAAAACATTATGAAAAAGTATCCTAATATTTCTATCACAATAGCAGGTGGAGGAAGTGGAATAGGTATCAAACAAGTTAGTTCTGGAATTATTGATTTAGCAAACTCGGGTAGACAACCAACAGAAGTAGAAATTGAAAAAGGTGATTTAAAACTTTTTAGATTTGCTATAGATGGGATTGGTATTATTGTTAATCCTCAAAATCCTATATCAAACCTTACAACACAACAACTACAAAAAATATTTTCTGGTGAAATAAAAAACTATAAACATTTTAGTGCAAATTCTGCTCTTATAAACCTATATACAAGAGACCAATCTAGTGCTACAAGAAAGGTTTTTTGGAAAAAAGCACTTGAAAAATCAGATATAGCCAAAACTGCAAGAGTTGTGTCTTCAAACTCTGCTATGAAAACAGTTATTAAAAATGATAGAAATGCAATAGGTATTATCTCTTTAGGTTTAGTAGATAAAAATGTAAAACTTATTAGCGTAAATGGAGTTCACCCTACTCTTGAAAATGTAAAAAATGGCTCGTACAATGTATCGAGAGGTCTATTTCTTTTAAGTAGTGGAGAACCAAAACCTTTAGCAAAAGCTTTTATAAAATACATGCGATCAAAAGAAGGTTCAAAAATAGTTTCTAAAAACGGATTCTTAGCAACTGATGAATAAACTTTTTTCTAAACTACTACTTTTTTTTACTGGATTTAGTAGTAGTTTAGTCATCTTCATATTTTTACTTCTATCTTATTTATGCATAGACTTGTTTAACTTAAACGATATTTCTAACTTTTTATCATTTGATTGGGATGTTGAAAAAGAAAAATTTGGCATTGCAACAATGCTCTTTAGTACAATGGCTATAAGTTTTAATGCTCTTTTCTTAGCTTTTGTTTTTTCTTTTAGTATTTGTAGTATTATATTTTTGTCTAAAAACAGATATCTTATATTTTTTTTGGAAAAAACTATACTTCTTATGAGTGCTATTCCTACCGTTATTTACGCTTTTGCTGCTCTTATGACAATAGTACCTTTCATTAGTACTTACAAACCAAGTTCAACTCTATCTATACTCGTTGCATCTATAGTACTAAGCCTTTTACTTATACCTACAATGAGCTTGATATTTTTAAATATATTTAAAACTCTATCTTTAAAATATCAATCAACATGTTTAAACCTAGGATTATCTAGAGATGATTTCTTTTTTAAGTTTGTACTTAAAAACTCCTACAAAAATATGACAGGTGGAGTTATCCTAGCTCTTTCTCGTGCCATAGGAGACACTATGATAGCTTTAATGTTAGCTGGTAATGCTCTAAGTTTTCCTACTTCCATATTTGACTCTAGTAGAACTCTTACTTCTCATATAGCTCTTATCTTTGCTAATGATTTTGATTCTATGGCATTTAAGGCTATATTTTTCTGTGCTGTTTTACTTTTAGGTTCTAACTTTATTTTAATATTTATAATCAAATCTATAAGGATAAAATAGTGAAAAAAGAGTATCTATTTTATAAAATTGTATTTAGTATATTTAGCTTTTTTGCTATGGCTTTAGTTTATCTACTTATTTCATTTATACTCTATAAAGGACTCTCTAGCATCTCTGTAGAGTTAATCTTCTCCGATGCCAATATAGTAGATGCTATGATGTTTAAAGAGAGAGTTTTTGATGGAATATTTCCAGCAATTATTGGAACACTTATGCTTATTTTTTTATCTCTTATTTTTGGTATAGTTTTTGGTGTTGCATCTGGAATATACCTTAGCATCTATGCAAATACAAAAGTAAAAGAATTTCTCACTACCTGCTTTGAACTTTTAGCAACCGTTCCTTCCATAATCATAGGAGTCTTTTTTCTTCTGCTTAGCATCTACTTACATAAAATATTTATGAGTAATTTTTTGCCATCTCTTTTACTATCTAGTTTAGCTCTGTCTCTTTTGATTTTGCCATATCTTGTAAAAAACACTCAACTATGTTTAGATAATATTCCAAAAGAAATCAAACATTTAGGTTTAACACTGGGCCTTAATAAAATGCAAAACCTTTTTTATATACTTCTACCATATGCTTCTAAAGAACTAACAAGTGGGATATTCTTAGCACTTGGTAGAGCATGTGAAGACACTGCTGTGATTATGTTAACAGGAGCAGTAGCTAGCGCTGGAATTGCAAGCAGTGTTTTTGACAAGTATGAAGCACTGCCTTTTTATATTTACTACATTTCTAGTGAATACAGTGATCAAGCAGAATTAAATAGTGCTTTTGGGGCAGCATTAGTACTGCTGTGTATTGCAATATTGTTATTTTTATTTACCTCTTTATTACAAAAAAAATTCAGGAAAAAATATGCTTAATATAAAAAATCTATCTCTCAGTTATGGCGATAAACATATATTTGAAGAGTTAAATATAGAGATTAAAGAAAATGAAATCACAGCTATTGTTGGAGCAAGTGGAATAGGCAAAAGTTCACTGTTTTTATGCATCAACCAGATGATACGTTATGAAAAATCATATAAGCTAAAAGGTGAAATCCTTTATAAGGGCATAGATTTAATGAAAGAGAGTGAGGATAATCTTACAAAAATCAGAAAAAACATCATATATGTGTCTCAACAACCAGATATTTTACCTATGAGTATCTATGAAAATCTAGCTTTTATAGCAAGAATACACAAAATAAAAAACATAGATGAAAAAATCAATGCAGCACTAGAAAAAGTATACTTGTATGATGAGATTAAAGATAGACTTCACACAGATGCAACTTCTCTCTCTGGAGGTCAACAGCAAAGATTAATTCTTGCTAGAGCTCTATTATTAGAACCAGAGGTTTTGCTTTTGGATGAGCCAACAGCATCTTTAAATGAAGAGCTATCTCATAAAATAGGGTTGATGTTAAAAGAGCATAAAAGTACTATAATAATAATCTCTCATTTTAAAAGTCAAGTAAAAAAGCTAACTAATAACGTCTACTCTCTTTGAGATTCAATCTCTACCAGTGGTTTATCAATATAATAACCTTGAGAAAAGTCTATTCCCATCTCTTTAACCTTATCCATAACTGTACTTGAATGAACAAACTCTGCAATCGTTTCTATTCCTAACTTATTTGCAAATTCAACTATCGTCTCAACAACCAAGTAAGAGGTTTTATTTGTATCTATATCTGTTATAAGTGAACCATCAATCTTTAAGAAATCTACATTCATTTTCATCAGATAAGCAAAGTTAGAATAACCATCACCAAAATCATCTATTGCTATTCTAGCTCCATATCTTCTTATCTCATTTATGAAACGCTCGATTTTTTGAAAATCTTTTATAGCTTCAGATTCTACAATCTCAAAAATTACTCTATTTGAAGCATTACTATACTTTAGTTTTTGTAGTATAAAATTAAACATCTCACTGTTTATAATATCTTCCATAGATAAATTTATACTAAACTCATACTCATTCTTTTCGAAAATTTCAAAAGACTTATTGATAATTATTTTTGTAATTAAGTTATAAACTTTAATACTTTTTGAGACTGGAATAAAAAGAGATGGAGAGATTACATTATCATTTTCATCTAAAAGTCTTGCTAGACACTCATACTTATGTAATTTTGATGTTTTATTATCTATGATAGGCTGAAAATATGGAACAATTTTTGATTTTTCTACTGCATGTCTAACAACATTAGAAATATTTAAATTACTTTCATACTCATTTTCAAAACCCATTCTATCTTCATATATCCAAAATGGTATTTTATTGTCTTTAGCATATTTAAGAGCCATAGAGACCTTAGAAAAAAGATTATCTTGATTTATATTTACACAAGATGCAAGTGTTAGACTTATATTTATATCATTTTGTTGGTATTTAACAGTTACATGTTTAACTTTTTCATAAAGTTTAGTTAAATAATCTTTTAAACTGTAAAAGTCTAAACTCTTTTCTAAGTAAAGAGTAAACTCAGTTCCAGAGACTCTATATATTTTTTCATCCATGTTTTTTACAAGATAATTACCAACTTGTTCAATGGTATAATCACCTACCATAAAACCATAAAAGTTATTGATAGTATCAAAGTTATCTATTGCTATAGTTATTAAACAAAAATCATCATTATCATCGAGATCTTTTCTTAGTTGATAAAGGTTTGGAAAACTTGTTAAATGGTCTGTAAAGTATTTGTTTAAGAGTTGTTTTTTACAATTTTTTAGATCCTCTGATTTTGCGATATCATTTGTTAGAGTCTCTCTTAGAATTTCATCACTGATGTCTTCTTTTTGTATCTTTTTGTCCAAATTATAAACGACAACAGAAGTATATGCTTTGTGATCATGATTAAGCATAGCAAGCTTGGCATCGGGAAGTTTTTTCTCTATTTCTAGTTTCAAATTTTGGACAAGAACAGTATTGTGCATATATGAAGAAAGGTGTATTAACATACTTGTGTTTTGTAACTCTAATATACTTCGTACAACACCACTGACCTCAGTAGATGACATTAACTTAAAACTGTTTATATGTAAAATATCATCTTTCTTTTTCATGCTATTTATCATCCTTTTTATAGTAGAAGTTTACCATAAAAAGTATACTAAAGTAGTTTTTAACCACACTTTAACTATACTCACAAAAAATAAGTGGTAGGTGACAGAGTGAAGTCTTTTCAGAATTTAATTCTTCTTCAAAATCTTTACCGCCTAAAAGCTCTTGGGTTTAGCTATATTGATCCATTTCGAGTAAACGAAAAGAGCACTCACGAAGAACCAAAAACACTTAATGAGCTCTCTAGTAGCATCTCATCGTGTCACCTTTGTGATCTTAGTAAGTCAAGAAAACAGAGTATGACTGGATATGGAAATCCAAACGCAGACCTTATGGTCGTTGATTTTAGTGTTTCAATGAGTGAAGATACAAATAATGAATACTATAGTGGAAGAAGTGGAGAGAGTTTAACAAATATGATAGAAAAAGTCATAGGTATACAAACACAAGACGTTTACTTTACTCATGCTATCAAATGTAAACCATTAAACTCTAACCTACCCTCTACATCTGAGTGGGACTCATGCAAGTCATATCTATTTACACAAATAGACTTTGTAAAACCAAAAGTAATTGTTACTCTAGGAGAAGACGCTTACTTTAAACTCACAAGCGAAGATAGAGATTTTCAAAGTGTAAGAGGTCATGTCATAGACTTTAAAAATTATAAACTAATCCCAATTTACCATCCTCAGTTCTTACTAAGAAATCCAGAACTAAAGAAAATCACTATGAGTGACTTGAAGACTATAAAAAGTTGCCTTATTAATTAAAATGCAAGAAAGTTGATATTATTAATAATATTCATTTTACTCACAAATCCCTCACTTTAATCTGCTACAATGCACATCTTAAAAAAAGAGAATGAAATATTTTCTCTAAACATATGATTGATAGGACATTTATAATATGAGTAAAAACAATATAGAATCTAGCAAAAATTGGAATATCATCTTTTTTGCTTGGCTGGTTGCAACTGTTGCAACTCTTGGAAGTCTGTTTTTTAGTGAAGTAATGGAGCAACCTCCTTGTATTCTTTGTTGGTATCAAAGAATTTTGATGTATCCTTTGGTTATTATATTCCTTGTTGGATTATTTCCATTTGATAAAAATGTATTTAAATACTCTGTGCCATTTGTTATAATAGGATGGCTAACTGCACTTTATCATAATCTTTTGCAGCATGGAATCATCTCAGAAGCTATGACACCATGTTCTCAAGGGATACCGTGTTCTACTAAATATATGAGTATTTTTGGCTTTTTAACAATTCCGATGCTTTCATTTATTGCATTTACTATTATATTAACTCTATTATTTTTATTTTTTAAAAGGAAAAACTCATGAACAAACAAAAAATAGTATTATTATCAGTGGTATCACTACTGGTTTTATTCGCATTTGGAACTTTTACATATAACAGTAATAAATCAAGCGAGACCGCTCTGATTGCTAAAGAAAATGAAGAAAGATTTATTAGAGAATATTCCACTGTTATTGGTAATAGCGATGCCGAAGTAACGCTAGTGGAGTTTTTAGATCCCTCTTGTGAAACTTGTAAAATATTTCATCCAATAATAAAAGATACAATGAATAAGTACAAAGGTAGAATAAAACATGTTATTAGATATGCTCCTTTTCATAAAGGTTCAGATTATGTAGTAAAACTTTTAGAAGCAACAAAAAAACAGGGTAAATATGAAGAAACATTGGAAGCACTTTTCAAGTATCAAAATCAATGGGTAGATCATCATGTTCCAAATAAACAAATAGTATGGCAACTTATGAAATATGTGGGATTAGATATTGAGAAGCTTAAAAATGATTTTAATGATCCTAAACTAGATGAACTAATTAAACAAGAGTTGGCTGATGTAAAAACACTAGGTGTTAAAAAAACACCTCAATACTTTGTCAATGGAAAACCATTACAAGAATTTGGACATAAACAACTCATAGAATTGATAGAATCAGAACTTAAAAAAGAATTTTAGATGAAATTTATTTACACATTATTTGTGCTTTTTACTATTTTAATTTTTACAGGATGTAATGATAAACCTAAAGAAGAGAACATTCCTCCCGTAAAAGAATATACAACAGTAGAACAATCATCATATACTATTGAAGATATTAGTACTAAAGCAAAATATATATTAAAAAGGCAAAACGGTGGCTTTGTTGTCCAGGGGCATGAAGATAAAGTTGTTATGTTTGATATGTATGCTACTTATTGTCCACCATGTCGAAAAGAAGCACCTCGTTTAACAGACTTACAGGTAAAGTATTCAGATAAACTTTTAATAATAGCACTTAATACTTTTGAAGATGTAAGCGACTCGTACATTGATGATAAGTTCAGATTTACATATGGTGCATTCTATTTTATAGGTAATTCTAAACATAATAATATAATTATTAGCACAATTTTAAAAGATATACAATATGAACCATCTATGCAAATTCCTTTTAAAGTTGTTCTCAAAAATGCAAAATATCAAAAACTGACAGATATCTATGGTGATAATCCAAATAATAATTTTTATTTAGGTGGAGTCAGCACTACTGTAATTGAGAAGGATTTAAAAAAGATTTTCGAAAATTAACTAAGAACTTTTTTAACTTATGTTTACTAGCAAATAAGTTCAAGGTGCTATAATGCTACTAATATTTAAAACATCTATGCTTTATGCTTAAGATATACTCTAAAGTATGGATTCAGTATTCTTTACAACTCCGTAATATAGGTGCCTTTAAAGAATTTAATAAAACTATAAAGAGTTACCTATGAAAAAACTATATTTTTTAACACTTATATTTCCAGCTATTTTATTTGCACAGAGTTACCTTATATCAAATATTCCACTTCCAAAAACTTATATACAGAACTTAGATCCATATAAATGTGATGAAGAATGTAGACAAGAATACCTTGATAATGATATGATATTTTCTTTTCTATCTCACTCAAATGCAAAATTAGATAATGAAGAACAAGATGATGTTAGAAAGATGAGTATATCTATTCTAAACCTCGGCTCTTCAGTTCTAACGGATAAATTACGTATCGCTCTGCTTTTACCATACAAGGTTATTGGTAGATACGCATCTTCAACTACTAATGCCTCATTTGCTTACCTGATAGCAAAAAATCACTCATTTGAGCTAAAAAGTTATAAGATAGAAAGTGAAAGTATTGAAAATATAAAAATAGCTTTAGAAGA
>NZ_JADGFC010000105.1 GCF_016744025.1 Sulfurimonas sp. | reverse complement strand
GATATATATGTTACAAGAAGCTTTAAGAGAAATAAACAGAGGTAGTGCTGAAATAATTGACAATGAAAGAATTGAGAAATTATTAAAAGCTTATTTTGAAGAGGGAAAAACATATACAGTAAAAGCTGGTTTTGATCCAACTGCTCCAGACTTACACCTTGGTCATACTGTACTTCTACAAAAACTTGCAACATTTCAAAAATATGGTGGAAGAGTTCAATTTTTAATTGGGGATTTTACTGCTTCTATTGGTGATCCTACAGGTAAAAATATTACTAGAAAGATTTTAAGTAAAGAAGATATCAAAAAGAATATCTCTTCTTATACTACTCAAGCTTTTAAAATTCTAGATGAAAGTAAAACAGATATAGTTTACAATAATGACTGGTTAGCGCCTCTTGGTTCTATTGGTATGCTAGAACTTGCATCTAACTTGACGGTTGCTAGAATGTTAGAACGTGATGACTTTTCAAAAAGATATGCTGCCCAAACACCTATTGCTCTAAGTGAATTTATGTATCCACTTCTTCAAGGTTATGATAGTGTTCATCTTAAATCAGATATTGAATTAGGTGGAACTGATCAGAAATTTAATCTTTTAATGGGTAGACAACTGCAAAAAGCATATGATGTAAAAAAACAACAAGCAGTTTTAATGATGCCTATCTTAGAAGGCCTAGACGGTATTCAAAAAATGAGTAAATCACTAAATAACTACATTGGTGTTACGGATGAGCCAAATGATATGTTTGGAAAAGTACTTAGTATTTCTGATGAGCTAATGTGGAGATTTTATGAACTACTGAGTACAAAATCTTTAGAAGAAATAGCTAAGATAAAAAGTGCTGTAGAAGATGGATCTCTTCACCCTAAAAAAGTAAAAGAAGACTTGGCTATTGAAATAACTTGTAGATTTCATAATGAAGAATTAGCCAATAATGCAAAAGTAGAATTTGATAAAATTCACGCAAAAAGTCAAATACCAACAGAAATAGATGAATTTAGTTGTGATAGTGAGATTTGGATTGCTCAAGCATTAGTAGATTGTAACATTGAGCCATCTACTTCTCAGGCAAGACGAGATATTAAGCAAGGTGCTGTTAAAATAGACCAAGAAAAAATATCAGATATACAATTACAACTTTCAGCTGGTGAGTATATACTCCAAGTTGGAAAAAGAAAGTTTGCAAAATTAAAGGTAAATTAGATGAGTTTTGAGTCACTTAAAATTGGAAAATATGAAATACCAAAGCCTATAGTTCAAGGTGGTATGGGTGTTGGTATATCTTGGGATAAACTAGCTGGTAATGTATCAAAAGAGGGTGGATTGGGTGTTATTAGTGCTGTAGGTACTGGCTATTATGAAGATAAAACACACGCAAAAAAGCTTGTAGCTGATAGACCTTTAAGTGAAGCTAATTTTTACTCTCCAGATGGACTCAAGAAAATAATTGAAAATGCTAGAAAAATATGTGGTGATAAACCAATTGCAGCAAATATTCTTTATGCTATTAATGATTATGGACGTGTAGTAAAAGACGCATGTGAAGCAGGAATAGATATTATTATCACAGGTGCTGGTCTTCCGACTAATATGCCTGAGTTTACAGAAGGTTACCCTGATGTAGCGCTTGTTCCTATAGTTTCATCTGCTAAAGCTTTAAAAATAATCTGTAAAAGATGGAAAAAAAGATATAACAGAATTCCAGATGCAGTAGTTGTTGAAGGACCTAAAAGTGGTGGACATCAAGGTTTTACGTATGAGCAGTGTAAACTTCCTGAAAATCAATTAGAAAATATAGTTGGTCCAGTTGTAGAAGAAGCTGCTACCTGGGGTAATATACCTGTAATAGCTGCTGGTGGTGTTTGGGATAAAAAAGACATCCAAGAGATGATGTCTCTTGGTGCTTCAGGGGTTCAAATGGGAACTCGTTTTATTGGTACTCATGAATGTGATGCTCATATAAATCTTAAAAATGTTCTTCTTAATGCAAAAAAAGAAGATATTAAACTAATGGCTTCACCTGTTGGATACCCAGCACAAGGAGTAGTTACAAATCTTACTAAGTTAGTTGAGAAAAGAGAAGGTCCATCTATTAAGTGTATTTCTAATTGTGTAGCACCTTGTAATCGTGGTGTAGAAGCAAAAGAAGTAGGCTTTTGTATTGCAGATAGATTAAGTGATGCTTATTTAGGAAATACTGAAACAGGTCTGTTCTTCTCTGGAACTAACGGTTATAAGTTAAATGAAATTATTTCAGTCAAAGAGTTGATAGAGAAATTAACACAGGGCGAATAGTCAAAGAATGATTCGTCTATTTAGTCTTCTTTTTATTCTAGTAATCTCTTTATATGCGCAAAGTGATAGTGAACTCTTAAAGAGAGCCGATGGCTTTATGAAGAGCAGTTCGAAGTCAAATAAATTTCGTGCATATAACGATTATAAAAACCTTTATCTTCGTGCTATTATGGCAGAAGACAGTAAGCTTAGAATAAGTGCTTTAAAAGGCATAGTAAAGAGTGGTAATGTACTTCACATTGATATATCCCAATACTCAGATGAACTATCAAAAATTAAACCAAAAACTTCGTACAAAGCTCCAAAATCAAAATCAATTAAAAAATCAAATAAATCTCAAAATATTAAAATAAAATCATCACATAAACTTAAATCTATAAGATGGAAAGATTCTAAACTTATTTTAAAATTCGATAAGAAACTACGAAGTAATCAGATAAATTATTTTACACTATATGATTCTAAAAATAAAAGATATAGATATGTTTTTGATGTTCATGCGTCTATGCTTACAAAGTCACAGAATCTCTTAAAAAAGGGTATAAATAGAATAAAGATTGCTCAATACAATACTAATACATTAAGACTTGTTATTGAAAATAGTAAAAAAGTTAATATTAGATTTGCAAAAAGATCTAATGAGTTAGTTATAAGTATGACATCTTCTAGTATTAAAACTAAAGCAAAAGTATATAAGAAAACTAGTAAGACCAAGTTCCCTCAAAGAACTGATAGAAATAAAATAATTGTAATAGATGCAGGGCATGGTGGAAAAGACCCAGGTGCAGTAGGATATAAGAAATATAGAGAGAAAGTTGTTGTATATAAGATCTCTCAAGAGTTAAAGAGAATACTTCGCTCTCGTGGGTATAAAGTCCATATGACTAGAGATAGAGATAAGTATGTAAAACTAAGTAAAAGAACCTCAATAGCTAATAAGAAAAAAGCTGATATATTTGTAAGTATTCATGCAAATGCTGTTGGTAAGAAAAATGCTAAAAAGGCTCATGGGATAGAGTGTTATTTTCTTTCTCCATCTCGTTCTGCAAGAGCTGAGAGAGTTGCAGCAAAAGAGAACTCTGCTGATATTAGTGAAATGAACAGATATGGTAAAAATACATTTTTAAACTTTCTAAATTCTCATAAAATAGTATCATCTAATAAATTAGCGATAGATTTGCAAAGAGGAATGTTAGGCGCTTTAAATAAAAAGTATAAGGTTAAAGATGGTGGAGTTAGAGAAGGCCCTTTTTGGGTTCTTGTTGGTGCTCAGATGCCAGCTGTTTTAGTTGAAGTAGGTTTCATCTCTCATCCAGCAGAAGCGAAAAGACTTGTAAACTCTAAGTATAGAAATACATTGGCTTTAGGATTAGCAAATGGAATAGAGAGATATTTCGCTAATAACTAATTATTAATTTATATATAGGCAAGCCTATATATGATTACTTAGCTAATTAAGAATCTTCTCTCTTATATTCTAAATCACCTGCAAAAGATTCTTTGTCATTGATAAGTTGTTCTATCTGTTTTTTAACTCTGTCATAGCGATATTGTTCTTTGAATCCCATAATTCTACCACCGGCAGCATTTGGATGTCCACCACCATTAGACCACTCTTTAGAAATTTGAGCAACACTAACTTTATTATTTGCTCTTAGACTCATAGCTCCACGATAACTTACATCAACAATAAAGTCATACTCTGGAAAGGCTAGTAAAAAACCATTACCTACAATTGATGTATTACCAACACCATAGCTTAAATAACCTCTGTAACCTTTGTAGTATATAGTTTTCTCACTTCTTGCTTGACCTAATAGATTTACAATATATTTTGTAGCTAGATTATCTAATGTGTCATTTTTGTCTTCTCTAAAAAATTCTTTTTTTATATGGTGAATTTTTTCATCTAAAACTATTGCAGCATTCTCTTCATTAATGTATTTTGTAGCTTCAAGGAGTAGTGAAAGTTTATAATTATTATCTATATCTGCAAACATGATTTTATTTAATTCTCTTGTTTCAGTTACAAGTCTCATACAAACTTTTCCATATTCAAAGTTTTCTACTTCTTCTTGTTTCCAAAGGTCAACGGCATTTACAACATTTACAAACTTATTCATCCACTCTGGTTCATCAAGCTCAAAATTTTCTAGGGCATAGTCATATGTTATTTTTGTAGCACATCTTGTTACATCAAGATAATACCATTCATATTTTTTAGCACTATCTTCTCCGCTACCATGATGATCTAATAGAGTGATTCTTACATCTTTTTTATTTTCATTCATCTTTATAACTTCATTATTAAGCCATCTTGATTCATCAAATGTAAGATTTAAGTCAGTTATTAAAATAAGAGAACTATTTTTATTCTGATTAATCTTTTCTAATATCATCTCTAGTTTTTGTCTAACTTCAGCACCGTAGTTAGCGTTAAAGTTAAATACTTCATATGGAGTATATCTCATTACTAACTGACAGCTATAACCATCTAAATCAATATGTGATAAATGGTAAATTGTTTTATTTTTCATTGTATTCCTTAATCTTATTATACTATTATTTATGTTTCTATAGAGATAGAACCCATTACTTCAAAGGTTGCACTAGAATCAATTTCAGCATGTGAAAGTGTTACAACATCAAGAGAAAATCTTTCAAAAATCTCTGCTACCCCACGACGAAGCTGTGGGTCAACGATTATAACAACAGGAGAGACCCCTTTTTGAAGGAGCTCATGTGCTTTTGTACTTGTTGCTTGAATCAGTTGATTAATCTCTCCTACACTAAGCAGAAGGTTTCTAACACCATCTTGCTCTTGCGATTTTTCAAGCATCATTTGTTCAGAATTAGTATCAAAAGTAAGTAGTCTTATCACACCGTCATCACTTGAATACATCTGTGTAATAATGCGAGATAGTTTTGAACGTACTTGTTCTATAATTAAATCTACATTTTTAGTATATTCTGCAATATCTGCAATGGTCTCTAAGATGCTAAGCATATCTTTTAGAGGAATTTTTTCGTGTAAAAGACCTTTTAATATACGCTGTATGAGACCAATAGATGCTACTTTTAGTACATCATCTATTATAACTGGGAAGTCATTTTTGATTTTTTCTATTAGAGTTTGGACTTCTTGACGAGTTAAAAGATCTTCAGCATTTTGTTTAACTAACTCACTCATATGCGTAGAAATTACAGTCGCTGGATCCACAACTGTGTACCCATTAATAATTGCATCTTCTTTTTGTTCAGGTTGTATCCACAATGCGTCTAGACCAAAAGCAGGTTCTTTTGTCGCTTCTCCATCAATCTCTCCAGTTGCCATTCCACTATCCATTGCTAGAAACTTATCAGGTTTGATAGTTCCTTCTCCAATAGAGATTCCTTTTAATAAGATTTGATATTGATCTGGTTGAAGATGTAAATTATCTCTAATACGAACTTGAGGCATTAAAAAACCAAAGTCAGATGCAATCTTACGTCTCATTGAACGAATACGCTCTAGTAAATCTCCACCTTGAGAAGTGTCGGCTAGTCGAATTAGTTGATATCCTAAGGTAAGTTCTAACATCTCTACTTTAAGTATATCTTCAAGTGCTGTTTCTTCTTCTTTTGCTATCTCTTCATTCGATTTTACAGGCTTAGCTGCTGCTCTTTCTATCTCTTGCTGCTCTTTTGCTTTTGGAGAGAGAACATTATCTACATTAAGTATGGAGAGTTCGCCTCTTTCATATTTATAAACTGACCAACCAAGAAGTGCAAACATTATTCCTACAAATCCCATAGAAGCAGTAGGAAGACCTGGAACAAGAGCGAATAAAATCATAATGAAACCAACTATCATTAGGATTTTTGCATTACCCATCATTTGATTGATTGTACCCTCTGCAAAATTATCTCCCTCTCCTGAAGAACGAGTAATCATAATACCAGTCGCAGTAGAGATAATTAGAGCTGGAATCTGGCCAACAAGACCATCACCAATAGTTAAAAGTGTAAAAGTTGAAGCACTATCTCCAACTGTCATATCATGTTGGAAAACACCTATTAGAAATCCACCAATAATATTGATAAGAGTAATAACAATACCAGCAACAGCATCCCCTTTTACAAACTTAGACGAACCATCCATTGCTCCATAAAAGTTTGCATCTTGAAGAATTTCTGCACGACGTTGTTTTGCCTCGGCATCATCAATTAGACCAGCATTAAGGTCAGCATCTACTGCCATTTGTTTACCAGGCATTGAGTCTAGTGTAAAACGAGCCGCAACCTCTGCAACTCTGGTAGAACCTT
Source organism: Sulfurimonas sp. (assembly GCF_016744025.1). Taxonomy (GTDB): domain Bacteria; phylum Campylobacterota; class Campylobacteria; order Campylobacterales; family Sulfurimonadaceae; genus Sulfurimonas. The sequence continues at coordinate 2,801 of NZ_JADGFC010000105.1, read as the reverse complement.
TAGTAATAACCATAAAGTTGATTAAAACTAAAATTGAGAAGACAATAATACCAATTACGAAGTTACCACCTACAACAAAGTCGCCAAAGCTTGTAATAATATTACTTACTCCGTCAGGTCCTTCGTGTCCATGACTTAGAATCATTCTTGTAGTAGCAATGTTAAGAGAGAGTCTAAATAATGTCAAAATAAGAATAAGAGTTGGAAAAGTTGTTAAGTCCGTTGGTTTAGGAACATATAGTGATATTAGTAAAATTAAAACAGCTAGAGACATAGAAATAGTTAATAGTACATCAAGAATACCTGATGGTAAAGGAACTATAATAATAGCTAATATAGCCATTACAAATAAAACTACACTTAAATCTCTTTGTCCAATAAGAAAGTTTAGCGCTGTTCCAATCTGCTCTCTTGTAGTAAGTTTTCTTGCCAATTTACTACTCTAAAATATCATCAAGTGATAAGTCAGCTAAAAAGTCATCTATTTTACCTTGGAGTTTATTTAAAAATGGCCAGATAGAACAAAGTTTTGCTTTATCACTAGGACAATCCGCTAGTGATGGAGAACAATCAAAAACAGTTGGAGCTTTACCTTCAACAGCACTCATTATATCAAGCATACTTATCTCTTTTGGGTTGATTAAGAGTGAAAAACCACCATTTACGCCCTTAAAAGATTTTAAAATACCTTTTTTTGCAAGAGATTGTAAAATCTTTGCTAAAAAGCTTTTAGGAATTGAGAGTTGGTTAGAAAGTGTTTCACTGTCCATAGGCGAATTAGCTTTTGATAAAACAATAAGAGAGAGTATTGCGTATTCACTTGCACGAGTTATTAACATAATTTTACTTTTTAATTAAGATGTTTGATATTTAAAGAGATTATATCCAAAGAAGTTGAATTTAATTTAAGATTCATATATTAGAAAACTTAAGTATAATAGTTCCTATTATGTTTTTTATTATGGCCTTTGTCAGAATCTCTCTTAATTATTTTGAAAATAAAAAGAGTGTTGAAGAATTTATATCTGAACAGTCAAAACTAGTAGATTCTCTATATATGACACATAGAAATTATTATCAAGATCTTTACTTAAACAAAATAATAAAACTAGACGCAAAATCTCTTGCAGGTCTACCAGCATTTTCTGCTGCGCAAATTTCAAAAATATTTTCAGAACAAAACAGACTTCAAATAACAATGCAAACAGTTAGTGATAGAGCGAGAAACCCTAAAAATCAAGCAGATAAATATGAACTTGAAGCTATAAGATATTTTAAAAATGACCAATATGCAACAGATTATTTTAGTGAAGAAAATGATTTTTATCAATATGCCACTCCACTAAAAATCGAGGAAAAGTGTCTTAGCGGTCATGGAGAAAAATCAAAAGCCCCAAAATTTATATCTGATAGATATGACACTGCATATGATTATAATATAGGTGATATAAGAGGAGTTTTGAGTATTAAAGTCCCGACTTATCATGTAGATAAAATAATTAATAAACAGTTCTTTATTTCAGTTTTATATGATTTGCTCCTTATGGTAATAGTATCTTTAATTGCATTTTATCTTTTGAAATTCTTCTCAAAACTTCAAAATGAACTTGAAGATGAACTCGATGAAAGAACAGATGAGTTGAAAAATTCTCTATCTTTTTTAGAAAGTTATAAAGATGCCATTGATAGTAATCTAATAGTTTCAAAAACTGACTTAGATGGAAATATTACATATATAAATGATAATTTTTGCACAGTTTCAGGTTACAGTAGAGAAGAGCTTATCGGGCGAAACCATAATGTTTTAAGAGATGAATCTTTTTCTAAAGAAATGTATAAAAAGCTTTTATCTAGTATTACATCAAGACAAACTTGGCATGGCAGAATAAAAAATATAAAAAAAGATGGCACACTATTTTGGGTAGATGCCACAATAACACCAATTATAAATGCTAATGGTGAAATAACAGAATTCATCTCTCTTAGACACGATATTACTGAGCTTGTGAATCAAAAAAATAAACTGATAAATTTAGCAAATACTGACTCTCTTACAAAATTTGGTAATAGAAACGCACTCAAACAAGAGATAGAAAAGGGTGAAAATATATTTTTAATCTTGGTGAATATTGATAGCTTTTCCCAGATAAATGACTTTTATGGGCATGAAATTGGAGATGCTACCTTAGTTGAGTTTTCTTCAAAATTACAAGAGATATGTAGTCTTAATATAGAACTCAAACTATTTAGAGTTAGTGGTGATGAGTTTGGCATTCTTACTGTAGATATGCCAGCTCATAATGTTGTGCAACAAGCGCAGACAATTATAAAATTTATAAACACTCATATATATGATGTTAAAGGTGAAACTGTTGAGTTAAATGCAACAGTTAGTATTTCTCTTGAAGATAAAGAAAAATTACTAGTAACCGCAGATATGGCTCTAAAAGTGGCAAAAAGAGAATCCAAAAATCTTATAGTATTTGATAAAAATATGAATCTAGACAAAGAGTATGAGAATAATATGCTTTGGACTAAGAAGATAAAAGAAGCTATTAAAAATGACAAGATCGTTCTTTTCTTTCAACCTATCATTGATAATGCAAGCGGGAAAATAAATAAGTATGAATCATTAATAAGGCTTATTGATGAAGATGGAAATGTTATATCGCCATATTTCTTTTTGGAAATTGCTAAAAAAGCAAAACTTTATAAACAGCTTACAAAAATAGTTATTCAAAAAAGTTTTGAAAATTTTAGAGAGAATGATTTTGAGTTTTCTATAAACCTTAGTATAGATG
>NZ_JADGFC010000104.1 GCF_016744025.1 Sulfurimonas sp. | reverse complement strand
AATTCTAGGTACAATTTACTATTAGACTATTTAGTTTAAGCAGTGACATAAAATAGAGGATTTTTTGATGAAAAATATAATCATTTTTAAGATGGAGTTAATATACACATACATATTGACTTGTTTACTATTAACAAATACAATACTGGTAGGTAAGATTTTACTTGCCAAATGTAAAATTAAAAAGACTATCTTATGATAGTCAAAATAGATAGAGGGTTCAGTGTAGCTCATACCTTTGAAAAAAAAGTTGTGAAGTTATTTAACTCATTAGAATGGACTTTATGGTTAGCTACCATAAGGAATTGTTCTCCATCCACAATCAAATCGTATGCAAGGATGATGGATGAGTTTTGGGTGTGGACCCTATACAATGATGTAAAAGAAAATGAAACATTCGCTTTTTATCTTGCAAGATTTAGAGAAGCGCTGTTGAGTGGATATAAAATTAAAGAAACTGTATATGATGACTATCTGAAAATGGATGTCATAATTACAGTAATAAATAAAAAAGCTAAGTCTAAACAAACTATAAATAATGCTCTTATTGGTATAAGCAGTTATATGTATTATATAGATGAAAGTGACTTAGTAGAAAATAAAAATTTCATAGATACACTCTATGAACATAAGAAGAGTAAGAAAGGTCCATTGGGTGCACTAGACATAAAAATGTCAAAGTCATACCTAGAGACTTTTGGTAAAAAACAGGGAATTATAAAACCTTATAGAGTCCCTATTAAAAGCTCAAAAACAATTAAAGCATTTCCATATAAGAGTTTTAAAGCTCTGCTGGAAATTGCCGAACCTAGAGAAAAATTATTATACTTATTAATGGGTGCATGTTCAGCTAGGATTGGACAAGCCATAAATTTAACTTTGTATGATATTGACTACGAAAAAGAAGATATATGGTTACTTGACCCAACTTTGGATTATCAAGACATATATGGAAACTACAGAAAACAGTGGTTGCTAAACAGATATGGTATAGATATACAAAGAGATAAAGAGCACAACGATTTAACGATCCAGTTCAAATATCCAATACCGCTTAAGCATGAACCACTATATTGGATAAATGATTCGTTTAAAAGAATATTCTTTGAATCTATATCTAAATATACTAATAATAAAAACTACATAAAAGAAAACCTAAGAGATAAAGTACACCCTTTTTTCTTTGTCAGTAATACGGGTAGAAGATTAAAACCAAGAGGTATCTTTACAAAATTTAAAAAGCATATTGAAATATTAAATGAGCAAGGTCATCATATACCTACTAATATAGGGTTGCACTCATTGCGACATATGTTTGGTGTAGCAATGGCTGAAGTATTTGCTGAAACTGGTCAAGAAGTTGTATTTTCTCTCACGAAAGAGGCTATGGGACATAGTAATATAGATTCAACTATGATTTATTTTAACCTTACAGAGAAAAGTAAGCGTAGGCTAATTAAAGCAGCTGGAGAGAAAATCTTTGCTAATACAAAGGACGCATTGTGAGTGATAATAATTTTAAGATCTATCAAGAAGAGAAAGTTAAACATAATACTGCTTTAGTGAAGAAAGCAATTGAGCACATCAAGAAATTTGGTGGAAATATTTCAATGGCTAATATATCTAAAGTTACTAAAGATATTGCTCTTGATGGTGAAAAAGGTTTATCAGTCCCAGCTTTATCAAAAAATAAGATGTATGCAGCATTAATTAAAGAAGCTCAGAATAGCTCACAAAATAATATAAAAGCTCCTGAAGAGTTATCATCTAAGTCATTAAAAGAGTTAAGTCAAGCTGAACTTATGGCAGAGATATATAAACTTAGGATTTCAAATATAGAAAAAGAAAATAACTTGAAAATACTAAAAGATATTGTTGCAGAGCATAGTATTGATATCTCGAACACAAATATAGAGGTTTCAAACACTATAGATACTAAGGAGTGTAAATTTGCGCTTGAACACGCAATTAAATCTCTTTTAGAAGAAAAAATATTATATATAGATAAAAATACATTTGATGTAAAACTTGCCGCACTTGGAACACTTATACTAAAGGGTTCTATATTTAGAAAAATATTTCCTAAAGAGGTAAGAACTAATGAAGACAATACGGGAGATGGAGCATAATTATACATATGTAGATTCACTACCAAAGGTGAACTTATCAGGTAAGTTCCAATTTTTAAAAAGTGCCCATGAAACACTTGTAGATGATTGGTTATCATTTGTAAATTTTTATATTAAATATGATATTCCAAATTTATCAACTAATAAAAAAAACCAACAAGTCAATTTTAAACAAAAATATACACTTGATTCAAACGAGTTCTTAGGAACAGCATCTGATAAAGTTCTAGAGGTGTTTGGGATAAAAGGTACACTGAATGTAATAGTACAAAAGAATATTAATGGTTCTTATCAATATATCGCTCAAACCTCGTACAAAGAGCTAGTTGATAAACTCATTAACTATGATGATTCTAAACTTGGCAAACTGATTAATACCAATACAATGATAGATAGATTTTTTCTATATCAATACAATAATGGAAAACTACTGTATCCTTTATCATTTGATAAACAAATAATATCAAGGAATTATGAATTTAAACATTATTTTGGAGAGAATGAAGTTTTAAATATATATACGGAACTTCTTAGAAAAACTCATAAAAATGAAAATTCTATAGGAAACTATATATCAACAATCATTCATCTTCTTACAGCGACACAGTTAAATAAACTAAAAAACATTAGAGATGATGATCTAGATCAGGTAGAATCATATATTATAAATCATGAATTAGATATTACAACTAGAGGTGATACATATCTATATCAGCTTAATGATATAAGACGTATATTAGTAAATAGTGGAAGAGTTGATATCGCTCCACCAAACAATAGACAGGAAAACTCTAATATTGATAAGAGTAACCCAACTAGATTTATAAGCAATACAATAGACGCTCAGCGATATCCAAACCTTGAAGAAATAAGTAAAAAATCTCAAGAGTTTATGCTATATCTTAAAAATGACGGTTTGGGTTCTAGAACATTGAAAAGTGTTTCTTACAATATTAAGCTTTTTTTAGAGTACTTAATAAAATACCATTCACATGCAAGAATAGACACCAAACTAATCGAGTATATGTTTAATCCTATCAATGAAGATAGTATTATCAAATATGTAAAGAGTAGGCGTTCTGAATCGTCAGCGGGAAGTGTTCTAGGCTATATTGTTAGATTATTAAAATATATGGAGCTAGTGACTCCATATGTATTAAAGCATATTCCACGCATTAAAAAGATAAAACGCTTATCATCCAGAAAAGCTATGCCTAAGCATATGCTACAACACTTAAGTGATATTCTAACACAAAGACCACCAATAACTCAAACTATATGGGATAAAGCTAAAGCTGATATTGATTGGTGGCAACATAAAGATGTGTATCCAGTATTTCCAATTATGATTCTTATACATTTATTTATCCCATTAAGAGGTTCTCAAATTAGGAATCTGTGCAGAGAGAAATCATTTGAGTTGGATGAATTTGGTAATGTAAATACTATTATTGTAAATACGGATAAAAATACTGGAAGAGCGTATCTTCAAGAAATACCAAATGTATGGGAACAATTAAATTTTTTATCAGATTTTTTGAAGTGGCATAAAGTATATTTTCCACATCTTCCTAAGATAGTTTATAATGATGATGAAAATTCAAGGTGGGACGATATTACACCACTTATGATTACACCAAAAAATTATAAGCCTATTTCACAGCATACACATATGAACTACTTCAAGCGTGTTCTTATGCAATATCAAATTGAAATTAATGATAAATTTGCACAAGAAGATTGTAATAAAAAAGTTCAAATTCTATGGGCAAAGGATGATAAACAATTACCAAAAGATATCGAAGAGTTAAATTCAAAACCGGATAACTACTTTCAAAGTATTGCATCTAGCTATGATATACACTCTTTAAGAGTCACTGGAGCGACAAGATACCTTGAAGCAGGTCTAGGTATCTCACTAGTAATGAAACTTACTGGACATACTAGTCCAGACATGCTCCTTAATGTTTATAACAAGTTAGAACTTGAAGAGAAAAGAGATCTACTATCCACTGCAGTTAATAAAGTTTTTTTAACAGATGGAGAAGATACACCTGAAAATATTAAGAACTTCTTACTTGATGAAATACCAAATAATTATGATACTAAAAATCCTTATGAAATGGACAAGGCGTTCAAAGATAATAATTTATTTTCTCTCTCTAGGAAGAGTTCATCTGATTCCAATAACAGTACTCAAGTAGCTAAAGGTACTGAGGTCGCTATATCTTCACATCCATCTACATGGACTCCTATGATATTTGGTATATGTCCAGGTATCAAATGTCCAGATGGAAGGGAAAACAGATGTTCGCTTTGCCCTTATCTGATTACTGGAAGAATATTTTTAGATGGTGTTATTCATCAAGCTAATCTCAAACTTATAAACTTCTATCGTCTTTCAAAGGAAATATATGAAGAACAAAGTGCTGGTTATGAAAATAATGGTAAAAGTGAAGGAATAGATTTACTCTTTGAGGAAGTCATGGGATGGTTTGAGATATTAACAAAAATTGAAAAGGATATAAAAAATGACAAAAATCTACCTATTAGAAAGGATACTCAAAGTAGCGATATTATTGGTAATACTCTTGAAGCAATTGAATTATCCTATTTAAAGACTAATTATAATGCGATGAAGATGGGCGTTGAAAAAGACCATCATGGAATAGCTGTACTAATGATAAAAGCATTTCATCTTATAAATAAAGATCCTAATAAAGAGCTCGAGATTATATTAGAAGATGAAACAAAGATGCTAGATTGGCTTATGTCTGTTTATTTAGGCGCTAAACAAAATAATATGCTAAACAGCTTTATTAAGAAATTACAGTAATATATTAATCACCTAAAAGGTGATTAATATAACTAACAAGAAAAACTATCGAATACTTAATCCTTGAAAGGTTATCAATAATCATAGTTAACTGTATCTAATTATATTATGAAATTTAAAAAACTAAAGGCTAGTCGTATTAGTAGATAAGATTAAAAAGATCTCTTTTTGTATCTTTTTAAAAGTGTATTCATAGCCTTTAGCAATAATATAAAAATCATTTATATTTATATTATATTTATTCTCATAGTTATCAAAATCACCAAATAACTCGCCCAAAGAGATTTTATAAGTATTATTAGATTTATTATACTTTGAAAAAATCATTGCTCTTCCATATTTTTTGTCAACATCATATGAATCTTGTTGTAAGGCCTTTTCAAGTCCATCGAGGTATTCTTTAACATCTTTAGTCAATTCAACTCCTATTTATTTAGAATTTTTTTGTAATGTCTGAATAGTTAAGTTCAGAATAATTATTATTAATATATCTTTTAAAAACTTCTTTTTTTATATTCTGTTCATTTTGCTCATGAGATTCAATAAGTTTATGCACTTTAGTCATATCATCCATTCCAGTGACAACATATGGCTTATATACCAAGTTAAACTTAGTCTGCATATCTAAAGGTCTCTCTACTAAAACTGTACCATCTTGATATAAAGTGTGATACAAACTAGGATCTACAATCAATCCATTTTCTAATGTTATCCAAGCATGCATTCTGCCGCCAAGCTGCACGTCTTGAGTGGTTTTTTGCTCTTCAATAAACTTTTCTATTAAAACATCTTTCTTCGGCACTTTGAAGATATTCTTGTCGTTATGCAACACTTTCCCTATAGTGATAAAGGACATGTTTATTTTAGACGCTATAGTGTATGCACTTGAACCCATTGAACATAAATAAGTGCATAATCCCCTTTGACCTGAAAAGTCAAAACCATTGAGTATATAATTGTTGCACCATTGCATATCTTGATAAGCTTCTTTATTTATATCATGCTTTGTTGGATCGTAAATATACGAATCTAATTCACTTTCTGGTATTCCCAATTTAAGAAAGTTTTGCTTTGCTTGTAAAAACAAATTGTTATATATATCATCCATTATTGCACTTTATAGAGTCTATAGACTTATTTGTTTTATCAGATATATCAAAATTATCTAAATATTTAATCTTTGCCATTTGCTGAGTCCTTATTTAATAAATTCATTATAATTACCTTGTTTTTTAGCAATTCTCTTATTGCGTTCTATTTCCCACTCATCGGCTGGATAGAGTTTATTCCAGGCATTGTATTTATTTAACTCTTGTTTTGAGAGTTTCATGTCATATTGCTTGTTAAAGTATAAATAATCTCTAGCTATAATCCCTCTAATCTCTTCTCTAACTCTAGTTCTCTTCTGTTTAAACAGTACGTTAAATTGACACTCACCATACTGCTTTGCTTGAGCTAGTTCAAAGTCAAACTTAAAGTTCTTTCTATCCGCATTAAGTTCACCTACTGCTGGAAATAGATTATGCATGTCTGCTTGCATGATTTTATATTTCTTATTAACTTTAGTACAGCACTTTCTACCTTTGTACTTTTTACCCTTAGAACTAACACATTTAGGATCTCCTTCTCTCCAGCAAGAGAATTGACGACCAAAGTTTTCAGCAGGTATTAGGTGCTCCCATTCAATTCTTCTGGCTCGTTGATTCACTTTACCTTTTTTAGTTCTCTCGTTACGGGGTTTATATCCACATGATTTTCTGTCAATCATATTTTTTTTGTCTTTGTAGTTGTATTTACATTCACAATAGATAGTTGTTTGATGATCTCTGTATATTTTACGAAGTTCTTTTTTTGATTTTAAGAATGATTCGTTTGCACTAAATAATAAAGTTGATAAGAATAATAGAAGTAGTATTTTTTTCATTTGATTTGGTATTAACATAATTATCCTCTCAAGCGTGAGTTGTCAAATATACTATGTAATATTAGTTCTATTCCAGACCAGTCGTAATTAGATATCTTCTCTGAATCTTTTTTACACTCAGCAAGTCTTTCATAAAATCGATTTTGTATCTTTTTCTTAGATAATAACTCGCCATGATAATTTTTAAGAACCTCATTGTAGCCTTTCCATTGAACCGAGATCAATTCACCTTCTTCTTCTTCTAATGTATCTTTACCTAAATACATTTCAAGACTTGCAGCTAGTCCATTGACATTAATAATTTCCTTACCAGATGGGCCAAGTGTTGGATAATTTTCTGCTATTGGAATATCTGGATAATTGCATATAGATATGTTGTTAGGCAAATTGATTTTCTCTAAAGCTCTTTGAGCATCATAAGCTGCTGTATCATTATCAAAGATTGCGACTATTCTGTTTTTGATTCCTGCTCCTGAAAAGGCTTTTACTTGTTCTACTAGTGAACTAGCCCCACCTTTTGTTTTGTATTCATTAAACTCCATAAACGAATAGTAGTCAACCAAATGTGGGTATAGTAGGCATAAAGAATCCTCTATCATAGTTTTATCTGACGAACCTTCCGTTAAAATTATAATTTTTGAGTTCTTATCGTATTCTCCAATTAGTTGCGATGAAGAAATACTTTTAATATCATCATTTTCATTATAATATCCAGAGGACACAACATCACTTAAATCTAAAACGATTGATTCATCTTTATTACAGGATTCTAAATATGCTCTTAAGAATAAGCGTATATTTGGTGAGGGATAATTAAGTAGTCTTCCATCATTTAAAGTATCATCAAATAAATGGGTTTCTTTAAGTAAAAAAACTGCCTCATCAGAAAGGTTATTGTAAGTTTTTAATGCATCTTCATCATAAAATTCAAAACCAGCTATTCTTATTTCAGTAAAAGCCTTTACTAAAGAACTAAAGTTAAGTGTTTCTAACATTGCAAATTCTGCATCATATAGATTAAGTTCGCGATACAAGGAATCATCTATATATTCTTTCAGTCTCTCTAATATAACACTAATACTTGATACAAGGTCTTGTTCAACTCTATCTAAAGTAAATCCCATTATTTCAAGACGATTAATAGCAATTTTGACAGTAGTAGTATATTTACACACCTCACCATTGCCAGTTTTATCAGAAGTAGTAAAAAGAGTCATAACTTCATTATTAACATAACTTTTAGAAAGATGGATAAGATGATTGCTGACTGATAGATTGGCATAAGAACCCATTAATACTCCTATTTTATTTATCGTATTACTATTGAATTATATTCTAACTGCATATAAGCTCTTAATCGTTTAAATATGGTACAATTTTATAAAGACAAATTGAAGTTATTTTCAACTACGGCTAGGAACTAACTGGTAATTAGTTTTAAACCTATTCAATTATCTCCGCTTATTAAACCTAGCAGTAGGTTCAATTAACCATTCGAAGGCAACTCTATTTAACTATACAATCTATGTCCAAACTATACATGAGGATATAGATTCTAAAAACCATACCTTTTTGTTCTCTTTAAATTATAATATAAAACAATATTTATATGAAAGTTATCCTAAAGGACTTTGTGGAACTACACAAGTACAACTAGGGCTATATGTTCCATCATTACAAGTAACACGACCATTAGAACATCCACTTACTCCACCATGCCAAGAACAACAACCTCTTTGTTTAACCTCAAGACTTTTATTCTCTTTACATATTTGTTTTGAAGTTTGTACTTCATTATGTTTAATATTATCATTCATATTTGTTTGTGCAAGTATTGTAGTGACAATAAATATAATAGATATGAATATCTTCATAGTAATTCCTTAGGTGAATTTTAACTTTTATATTACAATATTTAACATTAAGTTATATAATAAAATTATGAAAAAAAATTTAAACATAACACCGATAGGTATGTATCCTTGGTTTATAAAATATCTGAATGGAGGTCAAATAAATGTTTTAGCAACAATTATTTCTTATACTGATTATGACTTAGACAATCCAGTATGCATTGTTTCAAACAGGTTAATTGCCTTTCATTCTGGTTTTTCTAAAGTACAAGATACGGACAGTTATCAAGCTTTAGATGATATAGAAAAGATAAATTTAAAAAATAAAAAAATAAACAGTTCTATACAGTATGTAAAAACTGTAAAACGACAACTTGAACAAATGGGTGTAATTAAAAGGCAAGTCATTGATTCAAAAAGCTATGTTACTGTAAATATGGACTGGAATAAAAGTAAATTTCTAAAAGAATTTGATGAACGTTTCAATTAAACTAGAGAAATACAACCCGTAAAATAATATTAAAAGGTTATATAATGAATATAAAAAATATAGAACTATACAATTCAGAGGCAAGAGACGTCCACTTTATTTCAAAACTATTAAAAGAAGGTATCGAAAAGGGTCATTTCAATAAAGAGTTAGGAGAAGATGAGCATATCTTTGAACAGCATGCACTTGCTTTAGCTAACTCAGTATTTA
>NZ_JADGFC010000103.1 GCF_016744025.1 Sulfurimonas sp. | reverse complement strand
AAAACTCCGTATGAAGTGTTTTTCAGTGAAATGAGTAAAAGATTAGCTAGCTAATTTAGGTGGAAATTGCACTTGTTGTTGGAATTGGCGAAATAAAAATACGCATAATTATCTCCCTGAGATTTTGTCAAATCATTATAGCGATATTTCAGGGAAAATGATAGAATAGAAAAGAAAGTTATTAGTAAGTTATTCCTGTAACACTTCTAACTTTTTCTATCATAGGCATTGCCACTTCTTTAGCTTTAGAAGCACCCATATTAAGTATTTCTCTTACTTCATCTTGGTTCTTCTCATAGTACTCACGTTTGTCTCTAAATTCTCTAAAGTACTCCCAAATAACTTCACCAAGATACATTTTAAAATGGCCGTGACCTTCTCCACCTTTTTTATATCTCTCTTGAAGGTCTATAAGTTCGTTGCCTTGTAAAAACAGTTTAGCCATATTGTAAACATTACAATCTTTAAACTCTTTTGGGTCCTCCATTGGAACGTTCTGGGTAACTATTTTTTTAATTACTTTCATCTGATTTTTTTCTTCGCCAAAAATATTTACAGTATTTCCGTAACTTTTAGACATTTTTTGTCCATCTATTCCTGGAACAGTTTGAACTTCTTCTTGAACACAAAATTCTGGCATAACTAAAATATCGCCATACTGATTATTGAATTTTGTTGCTATATCTCTAGCAATTTCAACATGTTGTATCTGATCTTTTCCCACTGGAATAACTTCTGAGCCAAACAGAAGTATATCTGCTGCCATAAGAACAGGATATGAAAATAGTGAGTGATTTGCAGAGATGCCTTTCGCTGTTTTATCTTTAAAACTATGAGCACGTTCAAGTAAACCCATAGGAGTAAATGATGATAGTACCCAGTAGAGTTCTAATACTTCTTTTACATCTGATTGAATCCAAAATGTAGACTTGTTTGGATCAATTCCTAAAGCTAAAAAATCTGTTGCACACTGCATAGTTAATTTAGATAACTCTTTACCACCACTACTCATAGCATGGTAGTTTGCAATAAAAGCAAAAGTGTCACTGTTTTTTTGAGCGTCAACCATCTGCTTTATAGAGCCAAAATAGTTTCCAATATGTAAATCACCAGAGGGTTGTATACCTGTAAATACTCTCATTAAATAAAATCCTAAATATTTTTTATTCGTATTATACCAATCTCAGCTTTATTCTGTTATTATAAAACTATATATAGAGTAGCACCAAGTTACTCAATAAAAGGATTTATTATGAACGTACAAGTACGCGCAAAAGACATAACACTTAACGACAATACTAGAACTCACATTGAGTCTGCAATAGATGGATTTTCAAAATATACATTAGATATTACAACTGTAAATGTTAGCCTTAAAGCTGAAAAAAAAGGTGTATCAATTGAATTCGATATTCATATTGCTCACGCTGAACCTGTAATTATTAATCAAACTGATGATAACTTAGAAGCTGCAATTGATTTAGCAATTGACAGAGCTTCTAAAGCTCTTCGTCGTCTACACACAAAAGTAGTTGACCATAAAAACACTTCTGTTAAAGATTTAGAAACTCTTGACGCTTAGTCAAATTAATCAAATAATCATACACCCTTTTCGGGTGTATAAAACTATCCAATAAACCCCTCAATAGGAAATATTTTTGAAATACTTAGTTCTACTATTTTTATTTTTAAACTTAAGCGCAGATGACAATTATTCGCTTAGAATTGCACATGGTCAAGTCACAAGTAGTGATTTTGGGGAGGTTCTCTTTTTAGATGTAGCTTCTTATCCTCAAGATTTAAAAGTTACATCATTAGACGCCGGTTATCTTCTAAAAAAAGATGCTTTTGATCTTCCATTAGATTTCTATGCAAAAGGAGGCTTCTCATATTTTGATGAAGCTAATCTGCAAGATGACATATATGAAGGTACTCTATATATAAAAGTTTATTGGAACATTGATTTCTTTAAAAATAGGGTTAGACTTGGTTTTGGTGAAGGTGCTTCATATACAAGTGACATCTTATACTATGAAAAACAAGAAGCTATTGATAATAGTGATAATAATTCAAAATATTTAAATTATATAGATTTTAGTTTAGATTTTGATATTGGAAGACTAGTTGGATTTGAACCACTTAAAGATACTTACCTTGGGGTAGCTGTAAAGCATCGTTCTGGTATTTTTGGTTTGATTAATAATGTAGAGAAAGGTGGATCTAACTACTATACATTCTCTTTAGAAAAAAACTTTTAATAGGCTTTTAGATGAATATTATGGATTATTATTTATGGATTGTTGTATTTCATATCATGTCAGTCTTGTCATGGATGTCAATGCTTTTTTATCAACCAAGATTGTATGTTTATCACACAGAACATAAGAATAAACCTGATTTTGTAGAAGTTGTAAAAATCCAAGAATACAAAATGTACAAGTATATAGGACTTCCTGCTATGTGGGCAACAGTCCTAAGTGGAATTTGGATGTTATTTCTTAGACCGGAACTATTAGATGGTGATATATGGATGTATGCTAAAATCTTAGTAGTTATTGTACTAATGGCATATTCATTTTCTTTAGAACATTTTAGAGTTCAATTGGAAAATGACAATTGTATTAAAAGTGGAAACTTTTTTCGAGCTTATAATGAAGTGCCAACGGTATTGTCTTTATTGATTGTAGGGTACGTAATTACTAAAACATTTTCTTTTGCTTTTACGTTTATTACTCTAGCAATTGGTGCTTTTGTTATTTATAGAGTGATAAAACAAATACCAAAAGATGCTTAACTTGAATTAGAGGAAAAGGGATCGCACCACACTTATGCTTTAGCAACGGTGGTGTCAGCATTTAGTGCCAGATATTCCTTTTACTTTTCCCCTCTCTTTTTAGCCTTAAATAGTAAAGGTGTCCCGGTAAAGTTAAACGCTTCTCTCATCTTATTTGTTAAGTAACGTCTATATGTAAAGTGAAGACCACTTGGCTTATTCATAACAATGGCTATTTTAGGTGGTCTTGTTTCATACTGAGTTGCATAGTAGATTCTAATAACTTGTCCACTAACACTTGGAAGAGTGTGACGACGAAGGGCAAGTTCAATTACTTCATTTATTTTTGAAGTTGGAATTCTTTGAGAATAGTTTTCGTTTATTTGTAAAATCATATCGTGAAGTTTATCAACTCTTAGGTTTGATTTTGCAGATAGAGTTATAATTGGTGCATATGCTAAAAATTTAAATCTATCACGAACTTCTCTTAAAATTTTATCATGATCTTCTCTATTAGATATATCCCACTTATTTAAAACAATAATAGAAGCTAATCTATTGCTATCGACAAGACCAGCAATCTTCTCATCTAAATCTAAGAATGGCTCACTTGCATCTAAAACGATTAAAGCCATATTAGAGTTGTCAAGCATCTCAGTTGTTCTCATTAGAGCATACTTTTCAATTCCTAAAATCTTACCACGACGACGAAGACCTGCTGTATCAACGAATGTAATTTGCTTATCTTTGTACTGAACTGTTTCATCAATAGGATCGATTGTAGTTCCAGCAACTGAACTTACAACAGAACGTTCTTCACCTAAAAGAGCATTTAGTAGTGAACTTTTTCCTACATTTGTACGACCAATAATCGCAATTTTAATGTGGTTAATATCTTCTTCATTAAACTCTTTAATACGATCATTATTTCCATAAATCGTATCATCTACAACAACACCGTCGAGTTCATCTTCATCCCAATAAGTGAATCCATCATCTTCTTCATTATGCTTATGTCCATGCTCAGCAAAAAAGTCTTCATCGTCAATCACTTCTGGTTCTATTACTTGAATATCTTCTTCAATCTCTTCTTTTACAATATCACTATCTGGAATTTTTGAACCTATCCAGTCAAGAAGTTCAACCGTATTTCTATTGTGAGCTACTGAAATTCCAAAGATGGCATCTGTACCAAATTCATAGAAGTCCCAAAGTTTATCTTTCATTTTGTCGTTGTCTATCTTATTTACAATTAGAGCCATATCTTTGCCCATTGCCTGAAGTTCGTAAAAAAGTTTTTTATCTTCATCTTCTGGAAGACCTTTTCCATCAACCATATATAATATAATATCTGCCTTGTATGCAGCTTTTAAAGACATCTCTTTTATCTTGTCAAAAAGCTCGCAGCCTTTATCTAATCCACCAGTGTCTAAGAGTTGTACTTCTTTATTAAGAATGATTGCAGTTCTACGTTTTACATCTCTGGTTGTTCCAGCTAAGTCAGATGTAATTGCATCTCGTTTTTTAATTAAACGATTAAAAAGAGAGCTTTTTCCAACATTAGGACGACCGATAATTGTGATTTTTTTCATGGTGAGAGCCTTGTTATATATATAGAGGTAGAAATATTTATGGAATTATATCTAATTTAAAGGGGATAAGAGGTAGCATTGAATAATTCTCTCTTTTGAAGAGAATTATTTTAGTCTATTACCATCCATATAAAAAGTTCGCCAGAAATATTATCCTGATAAACTTCTTCAATATGAGCAGTGATAGTAGCACTTGTTTGGTAATTCGCATCTACATCTATCTTTGTAGTTCCATTACCATTTTTATAACTTTCTTTTTTTGTAAGATTCATCTCAACCTTAACTCCTTGCTGAAGAGAGAGCTCATCTAGAGCACGAGTAATAGCAAGTTTTCTTTGAGTTGATCTTTTTTGGTCGTAAGTTCTCATAGAACTTCCAACAGCCCCTAGTTTACTATTTTGGTTTGGATTTAAAAGCCAAGACGGAATACTATTTGTTTTTGGCACAGGTTGCGAGTTACAACCTGTAAATAATAATAGTGTTAGTAACACACAGCCAAATAATTTATTCATTACTCAGTTGGAAATTCTTTGTCTAAACCTTCTAAAGCATTTTTAGATTGAAATTGTTGCCATAAAGCATTGTCATTTTTAAAACTAGTTTTAACTGCATTTTTTACTTCACCATTTACAGTAGCTTCTGGAACAGTAACTAACATGTAAAGAGAGCCAGATGGAGAAGTCCAAGCGTCAACACCTTTTGAGCCTTGAAGATCAACTTTTGCAATTTGCTTTGAAACAGCAGTATTTACTTGATCTACAGTTTCACCTTCAGCAACACCAGTTGTTCTAGTGAAAGTTTCTACCTTGTCTTTTACTTGAGACTTGATTTGTTGAGCTAAGTCTGAACGACCGTTAGCTAAAGCAACTCTTCTCATATGACCCATACCAGCAGCACTCTTTTGAGAAATACCAACACCTGCATAAGCACCTTCAACCATAGGAATACAAGTCCATTTAGGAGCTAAAACATTCTCTTGTTTACAACGATTATCAAAAGCTTCTTGTTTTGGTGCTGGTGCAGAACCACCACATCCTGTAATTGTTGCAGCTACTAAACCTGCTAGTGCTATTGATGATAAAGTTTTGATCATTTTGATCTCCTTTTTGTATGTTTGATTAACGATTATACTACGAGCTATCTTAAACAATATTTATTAACAAATAGTTATATTTTTAAGATATTTACTTTATTTTTTATCTTTATTATTTATTTTTATTCTTTTCTCTTTAGCAATAGGGAATTCTTCTTCTAATTCTTCCATGTAACTATCAGATCTAAGATTACTTAAAAGAGTGTCATTGTTTGTCATAAACTGTTCCCAGAGCGCATCACTCTTTTTTAAACTGTTAATTACTGCTACTTTAGCGATGTCATTGACATCATTTTGAGGAAGTGTAACAAGCATATATAAGTTAGTTGATGGAGCAGACCATGCCATAATACCAGTAGAACGGCTTAGATCAATTTTTGATATTGCCTTGGAAACATCCATATTAATGCTCTGCGCAGTATAATCATCACCTATTTTTGTTTTAAGAATAAAATTTTCAACTTTACTTTTAACCTTAGCTTTAATATCTTGAGCTAAATTATATCGCCCTTCTGTTAAAGCAACTTTTCTAGTATATTCCATGCCTGATGAACTCTCTTCTACTATACCTACTGCGCTATAAAAACCATCGACTATAGGTTTACAAGTCCACTCAGGAGCTTCAATATTCTCTTGTTGACAGCCTTCAACCTTTTGATTTAGTACTTCGCCATTATTCCCTCTTGTACTTAGTAGAAAACATCCTGTAATTGAGGAAGAGATAATTAGTGCTAAAGTAATAGATAATAGGTTTTTGATCATGGATTTTTCCTTTTAAAAATAATTAATGATTATACAACTATTCATCTTAAATAATATTTATCACTAAATAATATCAGTTGCTTTTTACGCCTATGAAGTTTAATATACCAAGTTGTCTAACTTTTGATTTCATATGTTGGAATGTTTGCATCTTTGCATCTTTATGACTTTTTCTAGATTTTCCAATAAAAGTGTGTTGTCTGTAAAGTACCTTTTTACCATTAACATCAAAGGTAGTAAAGACTATGCGAGTTTTACTTTTGTTAAATGAGTAATCAAAAGTATTTTCTGTTTTTGAGCTCATTAATAGTTTTAATGTATGGGAATCTTTACTTGTTTTTGAAATATGAAGACCATCTTTTTTTAGTGCACTTATGATAACTTTGCTGTACAGCCTTGAGTTATAATCACTTAATATATAAAAATTAATATCTGATTTTAGACTGTGGTATTCGTATTGAAGATTTTGTAATAATTTAAAATTATTCTTTGTTTTATCACTAGGTGAACAAATCTCAGATAAAGCTATTCTAGAAGCTAAATATTCATATTGAGACATTAGCGGTTCTAGATGCAAGTATCTTTGTATATCAGTCGTGTTTTTATTTTTATTGTAAGAATCTTCCAATTTACTTATTTTATCTTTTATATCATCTTCTAGATTTAAGTAAAGATCTTTTTTTGATATTGCTATAAGTATGAGATGCTTATTTTTAAAAAATTTGCTATTAATTGTTTTTACATTCCCCATTGCAATAGTTTTACTAAGGTGATCAATTGCATTATTAATCTTTTCTTGCATATCTATTGTTGGTTTTAAAATATGTTTAGGAGTTTTAAAAGAGGTTTTTATCTCTTGAGCAATAGAATTTCTTAAATTATTTATTGCAATCTTTTTTAATATTTTAAGGTTATTTGAAGAAGCTGTTACATAAAAGTTCTTATCATCTTTTGGAGGATTCGCATACCAAAGAGGGGCTACTGTAGGTCTTGGCATATGTTTTGGTTGTGAAGAACAGCCTATAAATATAGTGATTATAATAAAAAGTAATATTTTTTTGTACATTTTAGTTTTCCAATTTTTTATAATTTAATCTTAAGAATTTTAAACTAAGTATAATTTATATTAATATGTATGACCTTTATGCTCTTTTTCAAAGTCTGTTTCATAAATATAAACTGATATTTCTTTTAAAGATTCCATGTTAAAGTGTAAAAAAGGCATAAGCTCATATTTTTTTACGGCATGAAGCATAATAGAAGTCTCTTCTTTTGGCTTTTTAACCCATTCTGACATATATTCAACAAAGTCATTTTTTTTAGGGAATGCTCTAAGATAGCTTTGTCTTATTTGCACCATTGATGGAGCAGAAATATTCTTGGTCTCAGAGTGGCAAGTTACGCAGTTGCCATGAAATAATAGTGACCCATAATCACTTGCATAAAGATTTAGTACAGATACTAGTACGATAAAAACTTTTCTTATTTTTTCATCTTCTTTATCATTTCATATGCTTGATTTATCTCTTGAGTTTTAGCTGTAGCTTCTTGCATATATGCTTCACTCTTACCTTGAGATTTTATGATATCTGGATGGTACTCACGAATTAACTTTCTGTAAGCCTTTTTGATTGTGCTTATATCATCATTTTCGTTTACCCCCAGTAGTTTATAAGCATCTGAGATATTAGCTTTTGGTTGGATGTTATTCATCATTTTTTCAAACTGATCAAAAATGGCATGGTAATCATTTGGATTAAACTCAAATGAAGAGGCAATAGTTTGAAGAACTAGGTCTTCACTGTTAGATACTTCACCGTCAATGAATGCGAGTTGGATTAAAAAGCCCATAAACTGCTGTTGTTTTGCTTTGTCTCTTTTAATTGCAGTTCCAAGAGCATGTGCGATATCTTGGATATTGTCAGTTGTATCTTTTTCTTCATCAAATATTTGTTTTAAGATATCTTTAGTTTTCTCAGGCTCTGGAAATACATTGGAAATATCATCAAACATGATTCCAATAAGTTCAGCCTCAAGTGCATCTACTCTACCATCAGCTTTTGCTACCTTTGCAACTAGTGCAACAAAAAGACCCAAGTCACTTTTTTGCAGAGACTCTTTTGAAACTGAAAAGTTTTTAAATGCAGCTTGAGAATACGCTGTATACTTCGAATAACTTTTAAATATCCAATAAAAAAATCCGCCCACAATGAGCAGTAGTAATAAATTTCCCATAACAATCCTTAATTAATCGTATAATTATACGAAATACAAGTTAATAGCTTGCTATAATTGCATTTATGAAAAGAATTAAAAATTTAAACAATGGTGTTAAGTATATGCTCGCTGCATCATTTATGTTTGCAATAATGGGTGCATTTGCTAAACTTGCATCTGAGCATATGTCTTCACTTGAGGTTGTTTTTTTTAGAAATGTTTTTGGTGTGATACTTATAGGTTATGCGGTATATAAAAACCCTATGACCAATAAAGGTGGGAAACCTTTTTTACTACTTTTTCGTGGTCTTATGGGTTTTACTGCACTTCTAGCTTATTTTTATAATATTGCAAATATTCCTTTAGGAGATGCAGTTACATTTAGTAAAACAGCTCCTATATTTACGGCAATTTTTGCATGGTTGTTTTTAAAAGAGAAACTCTCTGCATCTGCTTGGCTGGCGGTGTTTATTGGTTTTGGTGGTATTATTCTTATAACTCAACCGAGTGCTATTGGATTTACAAAGTACGATGTGCTTGGGATATTTAGTGGTATTGGAGCAGCCCTTGCCTACACTTCAGTTAGAGAACTTAGAAGTTTTTACGATACAAGGGCAATAGTTCTGTCTTTTACCTTAGTTGGAACTATAGGACCAATTATACTTTTTATACTCTCAGAATACATACAGATTCCAGAGTTAGACTTTATGTTAGGTAAGTTTGTAATGCCAAGTGGAATAGTATGGCTATATGTAATTGGACTTGGTATTTTAGGAACACTTTCTCAATACTATATGACAAAAGCATATGGAGAGACAAAGGCTGGAATAGTTGGGGCTGTGAGTTATACAAATATAGTCTTTGCTATTTTAGTAGGTCTTCTTTTGGGAGATGCTTTACCAAGTTTGATTACATGTATAGGAATAGTACTTATTGTAATTGCTGGAATAATGGTGGCGAGAGCTAAATAAAAAAAGATAAAAATTATTCTTCGTTGTGGGAGTTCATTTGAGAGTTTTATACTTAAGGGGATGGCAGACATCTATTAGATGCCACCTCTATAGTGTTTAGGGATGTCTAGTTTTAGTTGGAGTTTGTGACTTAATTAAAAAAACGGGGGTTTAAAAACTCGCTTTTTTTGATAATTGACCAAATAATAATCTACTAAATTTAACTTCAAGCTTTTACTCAAACCT
>NZ_JADGFC010000102.1 GCF_016744025.1 Sulfurimonas sp. | reverse complement strand
CATATATCTGAGTATTATCAAAATCTGGGAATAGTTGAAACTTTGAGTTTTTAATAAAAACAAATGTTAAAGATAGAATAGATACAACAATAACAATAAGTGAAATCCACTTAGTTTTAAATACAAAGTGAAGTACCTTACTATGAAAAGAACCTAATTTTTTCCAAAGTCTTTTAGTAAAACTATCTTCATTTGATACTTTTAGAAAATCATGTGCATGAAGTGGTAGAAAATAAAAAGCTTCAAATAAAGAAGAAAGAAGAAGCACTGTTATCATGATAGGAATAACTTTTATAAACATTCCAATCTCTCCAGTAAGAAGAAGCATAGGTAAGAATGCAAATACAGTCGTCAAAGTTGCTGTTAAAACAGCAGGAAACATCTCAGATGCACCTACTATCGCTGCCTCTCTTTTTTCCATACCCTCTTCTAGATGCCGGTAAATATTTTCAGCAACTACAATTGCTTCATCAACTAACATTCCTAGAGCTATTAAAGCACCAAGAAGAGAAAGCATATTTAAAGAGTCTCCCATAATTTCTGTAACTATTAAACCTATCATAAAACTAACTGGGATACCAATAGCAACAACCATTGCAATACCACGATTTATAAAAATAAGCATTGCTAAAAATACTAGCATTAGACCAAAGGCTATATTTGCAAAAACAGTATTTAGACGGTTTTTAATCCAGATAGAAGTGTCTGTATATATTTCATACTGTATTTCTTCACTCTTATCTGTTTTATTTTTTAATATCTCACGAATCTGTTTTACTAAAGCAATTGCATTTCCATCTTTAGACTTAGTAATATTAATAGATACATTTCTAGCTCCATTGTAATGAGAAAGCTCTGATTCATCACTTAGTTTAAACTCTATATCTGCTATATCGCCTATGCGAACACTTGCATCTCCAACACTTATAATTGTATTTTCTATTGATTGTTTATTTTTTTCACCATTAAATGTAGATATGTAAAGATGCTTACCTCTTTCTTTAATAGTTCCAATAGGAAAGATTGAGCTTATATTTCTTAGAGATGAGATGGCTAAAGATGGGTTTAAACCAAATGCTAAAAGCTTCTGCTCATTTACAGTTACAACTAACTCATCATCAGCATCTCCACGAATAGTAATATCACTTAAGTCTTTTAGATGACTTAAGTCACTTTTTAAATCTTCAGCAAGATTGAGTAACTCTTTTTTACTCTTATTTCCCGCAAGGGCAATAAGAACAAGAGGAAAATTATGAAGTTGTATTTTAGCAATTGGCTCTGACATATCTGCAGGCAAGTCTTTTTTAACACTACTTACGATATCTTTTACATCACTAAGTACTGTCGCATTATCTGAACCAGTTTTTATATCACTGATTATAGAAAAAGAACCATTTTTTATAGTTGTTTTTATATTGTCAAGTTCGTCTACATTTTGCAAATCATCTTCTATGGTCTTTACAACCATCTTATCGAGTATATCTGCTGAAGTACCAGAGTAACCACCACTGATCGTGATTTTATCCATATTCATTGGGGGAAATATCTCTTTTGGAATATTTATATATGCGAAAATTGATAGTAAAACTATAAAAGTTAAAAGTATGTGGTTAAGAAGTGGTTTATCGATTGCAAACTCTAAAAAGCGACGAATCATTTTTTTCCTTGTGCCGTATTAAAAAAGTGTATCTAGTATTTGATTTTTAAATCGTATAGATTCAACAGAGGCATTTATTAGTCTATGTTCTTCTATTAGTGTATCGTACTCACCTTTTAGTTTTGAGATATCTCTACTCTTAAAATATATTCTTTGTTGGATATATATCTTTGGAAACACAGCTAAACTAACAAAACTCATAAGAAGTAGAGAAAAGACCAAGTAGTTTAAATCAAGATTTTTCTTCTTGTATAAAACTTTTTCTACTTCATCAAGTAGTTCGTGTTTATCGCTCATAATGAAAAACTCTCATCTTTGCACTTCTACTTCTTTGGTTTGTTTTCAACTCATCATCCTGCGCTGTAATAGGTTTCTTAGTTAAAATCTTACCTAGTGAATTATCTCTAGAACATGTGCATCTCATAGCTTCATCAGGACAGATGCAGTTTTTGCTCCATTTAGTGTATGTCTGTTTTACAATTCTGTCTTCTAAAGAGTGAAAAGAGATGATAGCTACTATGGCATCTGAGAATTCAGAGTTTTGTATACTTTTAAGGAGTGACTGAAGCTCCCCTAGTTCATCGTTTACTTCTATGCGAATAGCTTGCATCAAAAGTGTCGCAGGATGAATCTTTTTACCATGTGGTAGTAGAGGCTTTGTAGCATCACTTAACTCTTTTGCAGAAGTAAATGGACGAGCATTAACTATAGCAGATGCTATCTTTTTATAGTTTCTAAGTTCACCATACTCTAGTAAAATATGTTCAAGTTCATCAGTTGAGTATTCATTTACTACATTTTGAGCACTTAGCGGAGCGTCTTTATCCATTCTCATATCAAGGTTATCACTCTCATAAGAGAAACCTCTATCTTTTTGATCAAGTTGAAGAGAAGAAACACCGATATCTGCTAAAACTCCTCTTATCTTGTCTACTCCATACTCAGCAATAATATCTTTTATAACTGATGAAAAACGGCCTTTTCTAATACTAACTCTATCACCGAATTCCTCTAGTCTTTTTGTTGAAAAATCTATTGCTGTTTGGTCTTGATCTATTGCAGTTAGTTCAATATTTGGATTTGCTTCTAAAATCATTGAAGAATGTCCACCATAACCCATAGTACAATCTATAATAATTCCATCTTCTATATCGTTAAATGTATTTATTACTTCACGGTAAAGTACGGGGATATGTGGGATATTTTGCAAAACTAGCCTTTATTTATATTAAATAGATTATACATTAATTTTGTAAATTTTAATTTTTAATAGTGTATTATAAAGAAAAAAGGTCAAAGACATGAAAATATTTTTTTTATTAACATTTTTGCTTACTCTTCTCTTTTCTAATCAAACCCAAATTGTATTAGGTTCTTTTTCAACTAAACAAGCTGCGATAAGAGTAAAAGAAGATATACAAAAGATTATAAATAAAGATGCAAAATTTAAAAACTTTATAGAACAAAATTCTTTAAAAACTAAATATAAACAACATGGTAAATATATTATAGTAACAATTGAACCATTTAATGACATAGTAACTACTCACTCTGTTTTAAATAGACTAAAAAAAAACAAGTATAAAGATGCTTACAAACTATCTCTTTCTTCTAAAAAAGATGCAAGGTCAATTCCAACTGTTCAAGAGCTTGAGATAATAGACGATCCACTTTTAATGCCTGAACCGAGTTTAGAAGTTGTAAAGTCAGTACAAGAAACTAAGATTAAGCCATTAAAAAATATAAAAAAAGATTTAGTGCTAAAAGAAAATATTAGTCCTAGACAAGAAGCCCAAATCAGTGTATTTAAAGCTTTCAAATTTGAAATGATTACAGCTATTGCTTTTTTAACTCTTATCGTAATTTACTTTTTATTAAAAAAATCAAAACAAAAAATAGAAGATGATATTACAGATATAACACCTATACCAAAAAAAGAAGACTTTGAGGAAGATTTTGAGGAAGAAAATCTTGAAGATTTATATGATGTAGAAGAAACTGAAGAATCTCAAGAACCAATTGTTATGCAAGAAAGAGCGGAATCTATAAGTTTTGATATCTTTGATAAAGAAGAAAAAGTAAATACTCCGATAAGACACAAAAGAAAAATAAAAGCTCACGACAAAATCACAAAAGAAAATTTCAAAGAGTTTGCAGGTAAAAGAATTTTAGTAGCTGAAGATAATATGATAAATCAAAAAGTTATTACAGGACTTTTAGCAGATTCCGGTATAGAAATAAGCATGGCTGATGACGGTCAGTTTTTACTTGAAATTTTAGAAAAAGACTCTAACTATAACTTTATACTTATGGATGCACATATGCCTAGAGTTGACGGATTTGAAGCAACAAGAAAGATTAGAAGTAATCCAGATTATGACCATATTGTTATTATTGCTCTTAGTGGAGACACTGCCTCTGATGATATTACAAAAATGACTGATGCAGGCATGGAAGAGCATCTAGAAAAACCACTCAGAATGGAAGCACTTTATGAAATATTATATGCTTATAGCGACTCTGAGGAAGTTATAGTTGATAATTTAAGTGAGTTAGATGCAGATAAAGGTTTAAGTATTTGTGCTTATGACCTTGATTTTTATCATGAGATATTAAATGAATTTATGAAAACATATAAAGATTCTTCTGTAAAATTACAAGAGTTTTTAGATAATAATGAAATAGAAAAAGCAGATAGATATTTGCTTGATATGAGTGGAATAGCTGCAAATATTGGAGCTGATGGCATAAGAACAAAAGCTCTAGGTTTAAAAAAGGCTATTGAGAATCTAAAAGATAGAAGATATTTTAAACTCATTGAAGAGTATACAAAATCTCTTTACAATCTTTTAGATGAGATTAAAAAGTATAAAGAAAGAACTTAGAGACTAAGCTCCTCCGAGAGCTTTCTTAACATTATCATCAGCCATTGTGATGTTCCATACTGGCTCCCAAACTACATCTACAACTACTTCATTAATATTTGCCATTTTCTCTACTGACTCTTTAACCCATTGTTGTATCATTTGGTGCATTGGACATGCTTTTGTTGATAGAGTCATTGTAACATGAGCATTACCCTCATCATTACACTCAGCATCATATATAAGTCCCATCTCTACAAGGTTGAATCCAACCTCAGGGTCTATTACTGTTGAAATTGCTAAAAATAGTTCTTCTTTTGAGTACATCATTATTTTTATTCCTTAATTTTATTTATTTAATATTTTTATTTATAGTTGATCATATAAAAAACATTTCTAACTAGTGCTAATGCACCTACTACTAGAAATGAAGCACCTGCTTTTATGAGGGTATCATCTTGTAATAATATTGCAAAAGTAATTACAGTTACTCCAGCAACACAAAAAACCAATTGTGCTTGAGAACTTCTTTTTGGAAGCATATCTGCTAACATTGGTACTTTTTCTTTACCTACTAGTGGAGAAAAACGCTCAAACCATACAAGGAATGGAATTATCTTATACATATGTCCAGTTACTGCAAATCCAAAAAAACCAAAAAACATCAGCCAAGCACTTGCAATAATTAAAGGTTCAAAACCTGATATAAGGTAAGAAACACCAAAGACAAGAGCCACTAACATTGAAATATATGCATACATAAGCGAAACTGCATATATATCAATTTCTTTTCTAGCTCTAGTTTTAAAAATAGTGTATACAAGGTAAAAGTATAAAAATAATGATAAAACCGCTAAAGAGTAGGCAATATATTCTATAAGCAAATACTCTACAAACGATGAAATCACTACCATTACAACTGAAATACTCATTAAAGTTATTGATATTGTTAGAGGTTTCATAGAAAATCCGTGAGACAATCCAAACATGGGAAGCAGTACAACAGAAAGTCCCATAAGAGTGATGATAATATAACCACCAATAACTAAATAGACATGAGAGCGAAGAAGTGCCATAATATCTACTTCAATAATACCAGCATAACCAAGTGCCATAGTTAAGCCAACTATAACTCCAAAGAACAAAAATGTATTTGAGATAAGAACACTGTTCATAACTAGGTTCATTTTTTTTACATTTCTCATTGTAGAAAATATTTCCATAACAAATATCATCATAGATATAAGAACAACTGTCCCTCCATAAGGCAAGAGTGAAGGAGAAGCTAAAAATCCAACTACCATAAGAATAGTTCCTATACTTAGTAGTGGCCATATAACATAAAATAATTCAACTGCTGCGTGTCCAACTTCCAAAACTACTGGAACGAGTTGTGCCATTGCTCCGAAGATGACCATCATAACAAAGCCAAGTAAAAAAAGATGCACGAAGGCAAGAACTTTCGTATCTTGAATAAAAAAATTATCTGATGTAAAGAAAAATATATATACAGACGCTAATAGATAAAACAGACTCCCCAAAATAAAAAATGGGGAAATAAGTTTAAATGGAGGGGCAAAATCTTGCGATATAGAAAACATTTTACTCTTTTAGTGACAAGCTGTTTGAGTTAGATCTGAATCTACCCCTGCATTTACATTTGTAAATGTTACTTTTACTAAACCGCCTTCTACGTTCTCAATAGAGTGAGAAATATCTGCTTCAAGTTTACCAAATAGTCCGCCTGGTGATTTATGATTAATCATAACAAGAGCACTGTCTGTATTTTTAATAAGTTTTAAACCGCTCATAGCATTTACCATTGGAGCTGGTGGCCCACACTTTGATGTATCAAAATAGTAAGTACTAATTCCATCTTTTGCTAACTCAAAAAAATCTACAGTTGCTCCGGTTACTTCTATCTTATTCGCTTCACTAGGTATCAATGACATATAAAATCCTTTATTTAATTATTATATGTCCATTGTAATCAAGATTTATCTATACAGCGTTGACATGTGTCAACAATAGCCTAAATTAGTCAGTTTTATCAAAAAAACGTCACATTTTATCTAGTTTGACCACTTCCATATATTTTAAACTTATATGTTGTTAGGCCTTCTATTCCCATTGGTCCGCGTGCATGAAGCTTATTTGTGCTTATTCCGACTTCTGCTCCAAAACCAAAAGATCCGCCATCTGTAAAACGTGTAGATGCATTTACATAAACTGCTGCTGCATCTATTGCATTTAAAAACTGTTCTGCTGATGTAATATCTTCAGTAATAATAGCTTCAGAGTGACCTGAACCAAATTTTATAATATGCTCGATTGCACCATCAACTCCATCAACTACTTTTATATTTAAAATATTTGCCAAGTATTCAGTATCATAATCTTCATCTGTAGCATGTTTAACTTCTATAATAGCCTGAGTCTCTAAACAACCTCTTAGTTCAGTTTGCGCTTTATCAAACTCTACTTTTAATTTAGGTAGAGCATTAGATGCTATACAACGATCAACTAAAAGTGTTTCCATTGCATTACAAACGCCAGGTCTTTGAACTTTTGCATTTATAGCTATAGCAATTGCATTATCTAACTTTGCATCTTTATCAATATATGTATGACACTGACCTTTGTCATGTTTAACTACACTTACCGTTGCATTATCACTTACATATTTTATAAGCCCTACTCCACCACGAGGAATAATAAGATCAACATATTTATCCATCTTTATAAGCTTTGCAACACCTTCTCTTGATGAATCTTCTAAAATGGATATTAAAGATGTTGGTAAATCATTTTTAGCCAATACACTTTGAAGAACTTTTGCAATTGCTACATTTGAGTTCTCAGCTTCTTTGCCACCTTTTAATACACATACATTTGAGCTTTTAAAACAAAGTGCTGCTGTATCACTTGTAACATTTGGGCGAGACTCGTAAATAATGCCTATTACTCCGATAGGAATACTAACTTTTTCAATTTTAAGTCCATCTTCTGTAACCCAGCCATCAATAACACGACCAACTGGTTCTTTTAGTGCAGCAATTTCTTCAATTGCTACTGCCATAGCATCTATACGACTTTCATCTAAAAGAAGTCTATCCATAAGTGCTGAAGTTAATTGTTGTTTTTCTCCATCAATCATATCAAGGGAATTGGCTTCTAATAAATCTTTTGTTTTATCTCTTAAAGCTACTGCCATTTCTTTTAAAATTCTATTTTTTTCTGCCCCGCTAATAGAAGATAAAACTCTACTAGCATTTTTTGCTTTTATTAAAAATTTTTCCATTTTATTTTTCCTTAGCTATTTTTGGTTCAAAAAGTGTGCCAAATACATGCTTCCCATCTAAAAGAAATGATTCTGCCGCACTTAAATCAAATCCATTTGTCAAAAACATTTTTCTGTTATGTTTAATCATAAAATCTGCAGATTTCAATTTTGTAACTATTCCACCTGTAGCAAAGGGATTATTAGCCGTACTAGTTTCGTTTAGCTCTTCTTGTGTTAGTTCATTAATTACTTTATATAGTTTAGCATCTTTGTTATCTTTAGGATTTTTATCATAATAACCATCAATATCACTTAAGATAACTAATAGCTCAGCGTTGACGGCATGTGCTACATTAGCAGATAATTGATCATTGTCACCAAAGAGTTGTTCGGGAGTTGATGTTATATCATTTTCATTAATAATAGGTAAAATATCATGACTTAAATGAGCATCCATAATCTCTTGAAAAGATTTAGTTCTTTTTCTAGAATCAAAATCATCCTCAGTCAGCAATATCTGTGCAGTATCGATATCGTAAATATCAAATTTCTTTTTATAACTTGTCATTAAAATCGGTTGACCGGCTGCTGCAATAGCTTTTCTTCCAATCCGTTTAGTTTTATCTATCTTGAGTGCTGAATATCCTGCTGCTACTGCACCAGAAGTCACTAATACAACCTCATACTTAAACCTTAATTTTGCTATTAAAGTTACAAGATTTAACATTCTCTCTTTTGCGATTTCATTTTCATCCGTTAATACTGCACTACCTACTTTTATAACTAACCTGTCCATTTTCAACCTTAGTGTTATTTATTTGATTTAAACTGTAATTGTAATTCTCGTATAGATGCTATACTAACATAAAAACTTTAAGGCACTATTATGAAAACTATAACTTTTGTAGGAAACGGGAATATGGCACTTAGCATCGCCAAGGGAATAAAAGACAATTACAAGATTGAAGTAGTTGGTAGAAGCATTCAAAAGCTTGAAAAATTTGAACAAGATTTAGGAGTGCAAATAGATAAGTATGTGTTAGATGACTTTGATATTAGTGATAAGACTGTTCTTCTTTGTGTAAAACCTGCTAATGTAGAAGAAATTTCTTCTAAAATAAAGGGTAAAGCTAGAGTTATCTACTCTGTCTTAGCAGGGACAAGCATCTCTAAACTTAAACAAAATCTAAATCCAAGTGCAGTTGTAAGAACTATGCCAAACCTTGCTGCTAGCGTAAATAAGTCTATGACTACTCTAACTGGTGATATTGAGTTTAAAGAAGAAGCAGAGGAGCTCTTAGGGGCTATAGGGACTACAAGATGGCTAGGAAGTGAAAAAGAGATTGACATAGCTACTGGACTTGCTGGAAGTGGTCCTGCATACCTTGCGCTGATATCTGAAGCTTTAGCAGATGGTGCTGTTAAACAAGGATTAAGAAGAGATGATGCAATGGCTATTATGAGAGGTCTTTTTAGTGGTTTTGGAGAGCTTATCCAAGAAATACACCCTGCACTACTTAAAGATGGAGTAATGAGCCCAGGGGGGACAACAGCTGCTGGTTATGGTGCTCTTGAAGATGGTAATGTCAGAAGTGCTTGTATGGGCGCAGTTGAAAAAGCTTATAAAAAAGCAACTGAACTTTAGGTATCTTCTTTTTATATAAGTTTTTTAAGAGTATTAGAATATAATTATTCTATATACTACTTTAAATGTAAAGGGTTTATTATGAGATTGTCTTTATCTAAAATTAGTTTTTTAAATATTGTTATTACTGCTCTTACTTTTAGTCTTGTTTTAGGTTTCTTCTCCATAAAAAATACGAATAAATACTATGACATTAGAATTCAACAACAGGAAAAACTTTATATTCGCCAATTCCAACAACAAGTGCAATTTCCACCTAAATTAGCTAGCTAATCTTTTACTCATTTCACTGAAAAACACTTCATACGGAGTTTTGTATTT
>NZ_JADGFC010000101.1 GCF_016744025.1 Sulfurimonas sp. | reverse complement strand
GGTTTGAGTAAAAGCTTGAAGTTAAATTTAGTAGATTATTATTTGGTCAATTATCAAAAAAAGCGAGTTTTTAAACCCCCGTTTTTTTAATTAAGTCGCTCTTTCACAAAGTTTAGGTTTAGATGTAATTGCAGAAGGTGTTGAGACAAAGGCCCAAAAAGATTTTTTAATTGAAAATGGTTGTGAAAATATTCAAGGCTATTTTTACTCTAAAGCAATCCCTGTAAATAAAATGGAAGAATTTTTAAAAGATAAAAAGTTCGGACATAAGACTTAATTAAAAAGAATTATGCATTTTATTTACAGGGTTAATTTTACTCTTTGATTAACCTCTCAACCTTAGAATACATCTTCTCTAATTGCGTATGTCTATTTATCCCATGATGTAGCTCACTATGACAATTTGGACAAACAGCGATTGCATTTGATGCTTTATCTGAACCATCATCTACTAATGTTTTAAGATGGTGAATTTCCAAATAAGGAGAACCATCATCTTTTTCAAAAGGTGCCTTTTCATCACAACACTCACATATTCCATTAGCTTGCTTTAGTACCCATTCTTTAATCTTTGGGTCACGATGAATTTCAGTTTTTCTAACTTCATATTTATAAGGTGTTTGTGTACCCTCTGGGCAATCATCCGTATTTGACAATAAGTCATTTATATATATATTAAAATCATTAGGTATTGGATCTAGTTTATAATGAAATAAAGTAGGATATCCGTCATTTTATTTTGTAAATTCAGGCTCATAATTTTTTGCTTCTTCAATAATGTCTCTTTGAGAAACTTCTTTGATAAAGTTATAGCTTTTCGAATGATCAATGCTATATGCCCAGTCAAAATCTGGGTCATCTAATAGTCTTTTTCCTTCATTTAAATAGTATGCCCCAAAACATTTTTTTGTTCTTGTGTATGGTATTAGTAAATATCCAGCTAAGTCTGATGTATTATGGTTTACATTAAAAAACTCACCAATTTCATTTATCATTATGTCTTGAAAAAAGCTTAGAAAATCATCTGTTTCACTATCGTATTTAGACCATGAATACTTTTTCCCAGATAGTGGCTGTAATATGATCCCTTTAAATTCTTGTATTTTTATTTTATATCCTTTTTTTTTGTTTAACGTTTTTCATAAAGAGATTTACTTCTAGCATTAAGTAGTGTAGGTTTCTTAGATAAGAACTCATCTACAGCGATGGCACATTCACGTCCTTCATGGATGGCCCAAACTACTAGTGATTGACCTCTTCGCATATCTCCTGCACTAAAGACACCATCCACTGAAGTTGCATAGTTATTTGTATCTATATTACTTCTAGGGTCAGTATCTAAGTTAAGCTCTTCTATCATACCAGTTTGCTCAGGCCCTAAGAATCCCATAGCTAAGAATATAACGTCAGCTTTTAGTACAAACTCACTGCCTGCTACCTCGTTAAAGTTTCTTCCTTCCCATTCGATTTTTACACAATTGATGCCAGTTACATTTGCTGCTTCATCTTTGATAAATGATTTTGAGAGTATGTCATAGTCTAGAGTACAACCTTCTTCTTGTGAAGAAGATAGTTTAAATACTCTCGGGTATAGTGGCCATGGCATATCGTCAGTACGCTCTAGTGGAGCTTTTGACATTAGCTCTATTTGTATGATTGTCTGGGCCCCTTGACGAACAGAATTTCCAACACAGTCACTACCCGTATCACCACCACCGATAACTACTACATGTTTTCCAGTTGCAAGAATCTCTTTTTCTTTTGCAATCTCTTCACCTTCGATGCGAGAGTTACACTGAGATAAAAATTCCATTGCAAAGTGGATGTTGTTTGCATCTCTATTTTCTATAGGCAAGTCACGAGGAAGTGAAGCCCCACCACATAAAACTACTGCATCATACTTTTCTTGTAAAGATTTCAGAGGAATATCTACCCCTATATGAGAGTTTGGAATAAACTCTATTCCTTCTTTAGTCATTATATCTACACGACGTTGAACAACTTTTACTTTATCAAGTTTGAAGTTAGGGATACCATAACGAACAAGTCCACCTATACGCTTGTCTCTCTCATATACACTTACCATATGTCCAGCTTTATTTAACTGATTCGCAGCACTAAGACCAGCAGGACCAGAACCAACAACAGCAACTTTTTTACCTGTACATGCTTTTGGCATCTGAGCTTTCATCCAGCCTTCTTGGTATGCTTTTTCTATTATAGAGTACTCGATACCTTTGATGCTAACTGCATCGTCATTCAGACCAAGTACACATGCAGTCTCACAAGTTGCTGGACATACACGACCAGTGAACTCTGGAAAGTTGTTTGTACCCATTAGAGAGCGAAAAGCACTTTCCCATTCACCCTTATATATAAGGTCGTTAAACTGAGGAATAAGGTTACCTACTGGACAGCCGTAGTTACTATGACAAAATGGAATACCACAATCCATGCATCTAGCTACTTGAGTTTCTAGTTCTTCTTTACTTGAAATAGTTACAAATTCATTGTTATGTTTGACGCGTTCTTCAACTGGAGCAAGTGTAAAGTTTTGGCGTTTGTACTCTTTAAATCCTGTTACTTTTCCCATCTTACACCTCCTGCTTTTTGTTAGCTTGTTCTTGCAGAACTCTTTTGTAATCAACTGGCATAACTTTTATGAAGTTAGTTTTAGTAGTTTCCCAATTATCTAGTAATTCAGAAGCTTCTTTTGAAGAAGTGTATTTAAGATAATCTTCTATCATGCCTTTTAGTTCTGCTTCATCTGCATCTGTCTCAACTTTGTCAAGGTCAACACTACCATTGTTAATACGATTACAAAGATTATTGTCTTTGTCATATATATAAGCGATACCACCACTCATACCAGCTGCAAAGTTTTTACCAATCTCACCAAGAATTACTACACGTCCACCAGTCATATACTCACAACCATGATCGCCAATAGCACCAACAACAACTTTAGCACCTGAGTTACGAACCCCAAAACGCTCACCAGCAAGACCATAGATATAAGCCTCACCACTAGTTGCACCATATAAAGACACATTACCTAGGATTACATTTTCATTTGCTTCATAAGTAGCATTAAGAGGTGGGTAAAGGATAAGTTTACCACCACAAAGACCTTTACCGAAATAGTCGTTTGCATCTCCCTCTATTTCAAAAGTTATACCGCTTGTTACAAATGCACCAAAACTTTGACCACCACTTCCATTTGCTTTAAAGTAAATAGTATCTTCTGCTAAACCAGCCTCTCCATACTTACGAGTAACTTCTGCTGAGAGCATTGTTCCTACTGAACGGTTGATATTTCTGATTTTTATCTCTTGTTTTATAGCAACTGCATCTGCAATCGAAGGTCTAGCAAAATCTATAAGTTTATTATCAAGTGCTATATCAAGACCATGATCTTGCTTGGTTGTATTAAAAGCAGTATCATCACTTCTTAAGTGAACTCTGTGAAGAAGACGATCAAGTTGTAAGTGTTTAGCTTTCCAGTGAGTAACACCCTCGCGAGCTTTAAGTTTATCACTGCGACCAACCATCTCGTTGATAGTTTTAAATCCAAGCTCTGCCATTACTTCACGAAGTTCTTGTGCCATAAACTTAACATAGTTAACTATATGCTCAGGTTTACCTGTGTACTTAGCACGAAGCTCTTTATCTTGTGTAGCAATTCCAACTGGGCAAGTGTTAAGGTGACACTTACGCATCATTACACAGCCTTCAACTATAAGCGCAGCTGTGGCGATTCCCCACTCTTCAGCACCAAGCAGAGTAGCTATTGCAATATCACGACCAGTACGAAGTTGACCATCTGTTTGAACTACGATGCGAGAACGAAGACCATTTTTAACTAGAGTCTGGTGAGTCTCAGCAAGACCAAGTTCCCAAGGAAGACCAGCATGTTTGATAGAAGTTTGTGGAGATGCTCCAGTACCACCATCAAAACCTGAGATAAGCACAACATCAGAGTGAGCTTTTGCAACACCAGCGGCAATAGTACCAACACCAACTTCAGAAACAAGCTTAGTATTTATGCTAGCTTTAGTATTTGCATTTTTAAGGTCATGTATCAACTGCTTTAAATCTTCAATAGAGTAGATGTCATGATGTGGAGGAGGGGAAATAAGCCCAACACCAGGAGTCGAGTGACGAGTACGACCGATGATTTCATCTACCTTATGTCCTGGAAGTTGACCACCTTCACCTGGTTTTGCCCCTTGTGCTAGTTTTATCTGAATTTCCTCAGCATTTATAAGATAGTTCGCAGTTACTCCAAAACGTCCAGATGCAACTTGCTTTATCTTAGAGTTTTTCTCTGTTCCAAATCTAGCTGCATCTTCTCCACCTTCACCAGTATTACTTTTTGCTCCAATAGAGTTCATAGCAATAGCAAGAGTAGTATGTGCTTCTTCAGATATGGAACCGTAACTCATAGCTCCAGTTGCAAAACGAGTGATAATAGAATCAACCGATTCAACCTCGTCTATGTTTATAGGTGAGAGTTTTTTAAAGTCAAGAAGTGAACGAAGAGTTACATAAGCTTCTTGAGGTTCATTTATAAGTTTTGCGTACTGTTTATAAGTCTCATAGTTATTTGTCTTAGTTGAGTTTTGAAGTAGAAAAACTGTCTCAGGTGTGAAAAGATGATTTTCTCCACGTTGACGGTATGCAAAGTGACCACCAACAGGTAAGTCATTTGCTTCTATAATTTCTCTAGGATAAGCAATAGAGTGACAAAGAAGAGTCTCTTCTTCTATAGTATCTATATCAATTCCCTCAAGACGAGTAGGTGTTCCTTTGAAGTACTTATCTACCAAGTTTTGTGAAAGTCCAACAGCCTCAAATATTTGAGCACCAGTATAAGAACGTATTGTAGATATACCCATTTTGGACATAACTTTAAATATACCTTTTCCAATAGCAGTGATATAATTTTGAATAGCTTGATCATGAGTGATGTTGGCATCTATTAGTTTACGAGAACGCATATCTTCTATAGACTCAAATGCTAAGTAAGGGTTTATAGCATTAGCACCATAACCGATAAGAGTTGCAAAGTGATGGATTGCTCTTGCTTCACCAGTCTCTATTACAAGACCACAGTTTGTTCTAATACCTTGGGCAATTAGGTGATGGTGAACAGCACTTGTTGCCAAAAGAGTAGGGATAGCAGCTAACTCAGTAGAGATACCTCTAGTTGAGAGGATAATTACTTCATAACCTTCTCTAACTCCATCCGCCGCTTCTTTGATCACTGCATCTAGAGCTTCTTTCATAGCACCTTTTTTAGTTGAGTCAAAAAGTATATTTATTTTTTTAGAACGGAAGTTAAACTCATTTACACCATTTAGTTTTTCAAACTGCTCGTTTGTTAAAATTGGAGAATTTAGTTTAATAAACTTACGATCTTCATCGACTTCTTGGAAAAGATTTCCCTGTGGCCCTATGTAAGAGATAAGTGACATTACAGACTCTTCTCTTATGGGATCAATTGGAGGGTTTGTCACTTGAGCAAAAAGTTGATGAAAATAGTTATAAAGATTTATAGATGCATTTGATAGAACTGAGAGCGCTGCATCATTACCCATAGAACCTGTTGCTTCATAAGCTGTATTTGCCATTGGAGTAAGAATAATTTTTAAGTCTTCTTGTGTATATCCATAACATTTTTGACGTTGAAGTACTGTCTCATGGTTTGGTTGTTTTACTTCATTGTTTAGAGCTAAGTCGTCAAGGTTTATTTTTTGTTTGTCTATCCAATCAGCGTAGTTATGAACTCCAGAGATATTTGCTTTTATCTCATCATCACTGATAATACGACCTTGTTCTAAATCGGCTAAGAACATTTTTCCCGGTTGTAATCTACCTTTTAAAACTATGTCCTCAGTTGGAAATTCAAGAGCACCTTGCTCAGATGCCATAACTAAGATGTCATCTTTTGTAAGAAAATATCTAGAAGGGCGAAGACCATTTCTATCAAGCGTTGCACCAACAACTTTTCCATCTGTAAAAGCTACAGATGCAGGACCATCCCAAGGCTCCATAAATGTAGCATGATACTCATAAAATGCTTTTCGTTTTTCATCCATATCTTGGTCTTTCCAAGCTTCTGGAATCATCATCATCATAACATGAGCAAGTGGTCGACCACCAAGTGTTAAGAGCTCTATAACATTATCAAGAACTGAAGAATCTGAACCCTTAAATTCATTGATGAGGTAAGGGTATATTTTTTCTAGTTCATCTTCGCTAAATAGTTTTGACTTAAGCATAGATTGTCTTGCTCTCATCCAGTTTACATTTCCGCGAAGAGTATTAATCTCACCATTGTGCGCTATGTATCTAAATGGTTGAGCAAGTGGCCATGATGGGAAAGTATTTGTTGAGAAACGGCTGTGAACTAATGCGATTGCTGACTCATAGTCACTCTCACTTAAGTCTGCAAAATATAGAGGCAGTTGCTCAGTTATAAGCTGACCTTTATAAGAGATAGTTTTGTGTGACATAGATGGCATGTAAAAGTATTCAGTACCATGAATTGGAGAAGCAGTAACTTGAGCTTGAGCATATTTACGAATAACAAATAGTTTACGTTCAAAAGCCTCTGCATCTTCTAGCTCAGGGTTTCTTTTTACTATTACTTGCTGAACATATGGCTCAACTACTTTTACGCTTTGCCCTAAAGTAGCATTTGAAGTGGGAACTTTTCTCCAAGCTATGAGTTCTTGTCCTAACTCTTCGATACAGTTCTCAACTATAGCCTTACATTCTGCATAAGCTTGTGGATCTTTTGGTAAAAATACAACACCTACACCATAGTGAGAAAAATCTGGTAAATCTATGTTTTTTTCTTTTAAAACTCTTCGTAAAAACTTATCTGGCATCTGAGTAAGAATTCCAGCACCGTCACCAGAGTTTTTCTCAGCTCCAACTGCACCACGATGTTCAAGATTTGTAAGAAGTTCTATCCCCTTACTAACTATATTGTGAGAGGCTTTTCCCTTAAGGTGAGCAACAAAGCCAACACCACAAGCATCATGCTCAAACTCGGGGTCATATAGGCCTTCTCTCTTTGGTAAATACTCAGCTTTCATTCTTTCCCTTTTCCCAATAACTTACAGTAAATGTAATGATAATAATTTCTTAAAATAATATCTAAAGTAAGATTAAATGCTTATTCCATTTACACAAAGAAAATGAGTGAACATTCATTTTTTACAGCAGTTTTAACAAGTGCTTGTGATAGAATGCAGGCAAATAATTTCTTGTGGAGTTTTATGAATGTCAATTAGTGAAAAAGTACATTGGGATAATAGATATAAATTAGGAATAAGTAATATTGATACTCAGCATAAAAAGCTGTTTGAACTGGTCAATAGATTATTTGTTCTAGAAGACTCTGCAAATGTAAAAGAAGCATTAAGAGAAATTTTATATGAGTTTAGTGATTATATGAAGACTAATTTTAGTGACGAAGAAGAGTATATGTCATTGATAGATTTTCCTGAACTTCAAGAGCATAAAAAACTCCATCAGGAGATAGTAGATACTATTGCTCAGATTATATCTACACCGACAAAATTAAATATTATTAAGTCAAAAATGAAAGTTGTTGCAAAGCGTGCTTTGATTGATCATATAATGAATGAAGATACTAAGATAAAAATATTTTTATTGGAAAAAGAGATGGAAAATGTGTTTGATATATCAGATATCTAAAGAGTCTTATAAGCCTCTTCATCATAGATAACTACAGTTCCTGCAAAGAGGTCATGAAGACCTCTTTTATCACTTCTAAATGCCACCATTATAAAACCTATAAGAAGAGCTAAGGTAGAAACAATATATCCTACAGAACGAGTGATAGCTTGAGTATTGTTGATATCTTTAAGTGTATCGGCATCTACTATCTTAATATGAACAAATTTTTTACCTGGAGTCGCACCTTTGAATTTTTTCCAAAAAAGCATAGTAACAAGTAAAACTGCAACTTCAAAAAGTAGTTCCCATTTTAATGATGTTTGTGGTTGAGAAGCTAGAGCTTTACTTGCATTTCCACTCATAGCGTAGGCAATATTTTGTTGATATTGAGAGAAGTCAAACCAGTTGCCATCACTTAAAAAGTAGATGACTACAGCTACTGGTAGAGCTAGAAAGAGAGTGTCTAAAAATGAAGCAAAAAAGCGAATCCAAAAACCTGCATATCTTACTTCATTCATTAGTATTTTTCCTTGAAAAATATTCTACCTCGGAAAAGGTATGCTTTAGTGCCATAGCGGCTAGCGAAAGTATGATGGGCTTTTGCTCATCATACGGCAAAATTAAATGGACTATACGTGGTAGTTCGGTGCTTCTTGAGTAATGATAACATCGTGAACATGAGACTCTTTAAGTCCAGCACTTGTAATCTCAACAAACTCTGCTTTTTCCCAGAACATTTTAATATCTTCACTTCCACAATAACCCATAGATGCACGAAGTCCACCCATCATTTGGTGAACGATACCAGAGATAGAACCACGAAAAGGAACACGACCTTCGATTCCCTCAGGTACTAGTTTATCAGATGCAGTTCCATCTTGGAAATATCTATCAGTTGAACCTTTTTGCATGGCACCAATAGAACCCATACCACGGTATGATTTATATTGACGACCTTGGAACATGATAGTATCTCCTGGAGATTCTTCCGTTCCAGCTAGAAGTGAACCAGCCATAACACATGAAGCACCAACAGCTAAAGCTTTAGCAATCTCTCCAGAATACTTGATACCACCATCAGCGATAACAGGAACACCATGTGGACGAGCTGCCTGAGCACACTCATCAATCGCAGAAATCTGAGGAACACCAACACCAGCAACGATACGAGTTGTACAGATAGAACCAGGTCCTATACCAACTTTAACAGCGTCTGCCCCAGCTTTTATAAGTGCTTCAACAGCTTCAGCAGTTGCTATATTACCAGCGATAATATCTACTTCCATAGTCTCTTTAATCTTTTTAACAGTATCTAAAATACCTTTTGAATGTCCGTGAGCAGAGTCTAAAACTAAAACATCACAACCAGCATCCACAAGTGCTTTTGCACGGTCAAATTGACCAACACCGATAGCTGCTCCAACAATAAGTCTTCCAAAAGAGTCTTTGTTTGAGTTAGGATACTCGATACGTTTTTTGATATCTTTAATA
This sequence comes from Sulfurimonas sp., assembly GCF_016744025.1. GTDB lineage: Bacteria > Campylobacterota > Campylobacteria > Campylobacterales > Sulfurimonadaceae > Sulfurimonas. The sequence continues at coordinate 612 of NZ_JADGFC010000101.1, read as the reverse complement.
GTAACAAGACCTTTCAAGAAACCTTCTTCGTCAATAATAGGAAGTTTCTCAATCTTGTTTTTATGCATTATCTCTCCAGCTTCATCAAGAGAGATACCTTTTGTTGCAGTAATAAGAGGCATTTTAGTCATAGTGTCACAAGCAAGTTTTCTCATATCTTTTTCAAATCTCATATCGCGATTTGTAAGAATACCTAGAAGTTTGTTGTGACCATCTACAACTGGAACACCAGAAATTTTGAATTCGCTCATAAGTTTTTCTGCATCTGCTAATGTTGCATCTGGGTGAACAAAAATAGGGTCTATAATAATTCCGCTTTCACTCTTTTTTACCTTAGTAATTTGTTTAGCTTGAGCTTCAATATCCATATTTTTATGAATGATACCGATACCACCAAGTCTAGCCATAGCGATAGCTGCTCTGTACTCAGTTACTGTATCCATTGCTGCTGAAACCATAGGAATCTTAAGAGATATGTTACGAGTCAGTTTTGTTTCTAATGATACTTCTTTTGGTAATACTTCAGAATATTGTGGTACTAATAGTACATCTTCAAATGTGAGGGCGCGTTTACGAATGTTCATGGTTATCCTTTGGTGCTAAGAATATAAC
>NZ_JADGFC010000226.1 GCF_016744025.1 Sulfurimonas sp. | reverse complement strand
AGTTTCTTTTTCTATTTTATAAAAAGTTTTCTCGAAACTCTCAAGAGCCATTAATGCTGTGTGACTTCTTCCAATTGTTTTTACAGCATTCTCTAATGAATTGAAATAACTTTGTATATGAGAAGCTGAGGCATTAGCGGTAGCTTTAAGCTTTCTTTGTTCTACTTCAATCAATGTCTGTCTAAACATGCTATTTATATAATAGCTCGCTGTGATACTGATTAAAAAAGCCATTAATGATAAAAAAATAATTTTATTTTTGATGATACACACTCCCAAAACTAAATTATAAATCAACTATTATTTGGATAAGCTTTATCTACTTTTTTAAAACTAATATCAAGATAAATTAAATATTAGAATCCACCGTATAGAGATAAAACTATAGGAATGTAAATAACAGAGACTAATGTACTAAGAAGAACTGTAAAACTTGCTTTTTCTGGTTTTGCATCTAGAAGTACTGCTAGTGTTACAGTATTTCCTGCAAGTGGAACTATCCCAAATAAGAACATCACCTTGTATAGGTCTTCATTTAAAAACATAAAGTAGGTTTTATCTATATAAATGAATGTCAAAATAGCAATAGGCCAAAATACAAACTTTAAAATAAACAGTATAGATATAAACTTATAATCTAAATCACTGCCTTTTTTTAGTTTTAATCCAACAAGCCCCATACCCATTAGCATCATTCCAAGTATTCCATACGCTCCTTTAAACTGAGCAGTATAAGAACTCAAATCATCAGGAATACTGATTCCTAAAAGGTTGAATAATAAGCCTACGACAAAGGCATAAAGAAGAGGGAGTTTCATGATTTTTTGCAGAGACTGTTTTACAGTAAAGTTTCCTTTAGCCGTTACATAAAACCCCGTAGTACTCTCGTATAAAAGAGAAGCCAAAACTGTAAAGATATAAATATCAGCTAAATAAGGAGGAAAAAATATAACTGCAAGTGGTATACCAAAATAGCCAGTATTACCAGTTGCTCCACTAAAAGCTAAAATATTTCCTGTTGCGTCGTTCCAACTATTTTTATAAAAATATAGTAAAGTAAATGCTATTATCGAACAAAACAGATAGAAAAAAACTGGTAACATTAAAACTGCTAAATCTATCTTTACACTAATAGTTGCAGAAAAAACGACTATGGGACCTAAAATGTAAATAAGTAAGTTTGCAATAGCTTCTCTAGTTACTTTTAAAAACTTTGTTGAGATATATCCGAGAAGTATATTTATATAAAGGGGGAATATCTTAAGTAATAATATAAAAAACAGTGACATAAATCCCCTTTATAAATTTAATTAACCTAATTTTTGAATAGTTGGTGGGTTTGTTCTAAAAGCATTTTTAAAAGCGCTTATGCGTTTTTCTTTTATCTTTCCAACTGCTAATGGAGAAAGGAAGTATGCAACATCAGCACACTCATCAGCATCATAGTTATTATCATGTGTGAAGTAGATGTCTTTTCCTAGTTTAATAGCTTGTGCAGCAATGTTCCTAGCATAAGTAATTATCTCTTTATGATGTCTATCATATTTATGACCACTTCCAAAATAGACGAACTTTCCGTTAAGACTCATATTTATGTAGTCTTGATAATTTAATTGCTTATCATAACGAGTTAATTGGTTTGTGTTGTATTTATCTAGATCAGCATCTAACTCTTCTAATATAGGAGTTGGCTCAATATTAGCTTTGTTTAGTCCAAAAAGATATTTGATTTCAACAAGTTTACCTCTGTATCCATCTCTAACAGATTTTGAAAAAAGATTCATCATATCGTTAAAGTTTAGCTCATGAAACTCATCATTAAATTCAAATTCTTGATCTGTAAGTGAAGAGTCATTATTAAATCCAAGAGGGCTTATTGTTGGGTTGTATAAAAAGATAGTCCCAGCAACAGTTTTACTCTTTTTTTTAAGCATATTTTTAAAGTCATTAAGATCTATTTTAATATCTTCTCTGTCTTCATCTTTTTCATTGATGTAGATGTAATGTTTTGTTACGTAATTATGGTCGAAGTTGGTTGCGAATTTGCCGAATGTTTGCATATTTGTAGTCCTATAAACTTTTGTGAATTGTACAATCATTCTAATTACATCTAAGTTAAAGCTCTAATAATACGAAAAAGTGAAAGGTTTATCCTCAACTTTACATATTTTTTGACTTAATTAAAAATATGGGGGTTTGAAAACCCTTGCAAACTTCTGTATATTGGTAAGAAACCAAGGTATTTCTATAATGGATTATAAAAAAGCTCTA
>NZ_JADGFC010000100.1 GCF_016744025.1 Sulfurimonas sp. | reverse complement strand
GAGATTTGAGTAAAAGCTTGAAGTTAAATTTAGTAGATTATTATTTGGTCAATTATCAAAAAAAGCGAGTTTTTAAACCCCCGTTTTTTTAATTAAGTCGAATTTCCTAATAACTGCAAGTGATGGTAAAAACTACAATTCAATACAAAAACCTATTTCTTTACATTATCTACTTTCAATGCTATAATCATACACATACTTTATACACATAGGAAATGTAGATGACAGCACTTTATAACCTTCATGCAAAGAAAAAAGCAACCAATCTCAGTATAAATTCTGATTTGTTGAAAAAAGCAAAAGAGCTTCATATAAATATATCTAACTCTTTAGAAAAGACTTTAATTCAACTCATAAAAGAGAAAGAGATTAAGAACTGGGAAGCTCAGAATAAGATTTCTGTAAATAGCTACAATGAAAGAGTTTCCAAGAATGGAACATTCAGCGATGATATGAGAAGTTTTTAATGGCTCAGTTTGATGTATATGAAAACCAAAACCCAAGAACAAATGAAGAGATACCATATTTGCTTGATATTCAAAATAACATACTAAAGAACTTACAGACAAGAGTTGTTGTGCCTTTAGTTTTAAATATGAAACCTGCAAATATACTAAACCAACAGTTTGAGATAAATGACTTAACAGTCACTATGTCTACAGCCGAACTGGCAGGTATATCACTAGAGCATCTAGGTTCATTGGTTTGTTCAGTTGAGAGTAAAAGAGATGAGATAATCTCAGCAGTAGATTTTATGATAACTGGTTTTTAAAGTAGCATCTACGCTACTCTAAATTATATAATTACTAGAGAAAAGTATCAGCAGGCACGTGTACAAAACCATCCATGATAATTCTTGCACTTCTGCTCATTGCTACTTTTTCGATTTCGATTTTGTCTCCATCTATTTTAAGTGTAGCTCCAACTTTTAGTGTTCCAGATGGATGACCAAACTCTACGCTATCTCTATCTCCGCCACCAGCAGCTATATTTACAAGTGTTCCAGGAATAGATGCGGCAACTCCAATGGCAACAGATGCTGTTCCCATCATTGCATGATGAAGTAATCCCATAGATAATGCTCTAACATTGAGATCAATTCTATTGGCATTAACTTCTGCACCACTAGACGAGTTATAAGTTTGAGGTTTTGACACAAAAGCAACCTTAGGAGTATGCTGTCTAGTCTCTGCCTCTTTTATGTCTGTTATAAGGCCCATCTTAATAGCACCATAAGCTCTAATCGTCTCAAACCTTGCTAAGGCTTCCTCATCAGAGTTTATGTCTCCTTGAAGCTCTGTACCTTTATATCCAATTTCATCAGCATTTAAAAAGATTGTTGGTATTCCTGCTGTTATCATTGTTGCTTTAAAAGTTCCAACTCCCGGAACTTCTAAATCATCAACTAGGTTTCCAGTTGGAAATAGCTTCTCATCTGCATCTACAGGAGCTACAAACTCAACTTTAACTTCCTCAGCGGGAAATGAAACACCATCAAGAATAAAATCACCCATCTCTTTTACTACACCATTAGCCATAGGAACATAAGCGATAATAGTTTTTTTAATCTGAGTTTGCCAAATACGAACCTCAACGATTCCATTTTCAACAAGCTTAGATTCATCAACTAAACCACTTTTAATTGCAAACGATCCAACTGCGCCAGTAAGATTTCCACAATTTCCACTCCAGTCAACAAAAGGCTTATCAATTGCCACTTGACCAAAATAATAATCAACATCGTGGTCATCTCTTTTACTTTTATCAACTATAACAGTTTTACTAGTACTAGAAGTTGCTCCACCCATACCATCTATTTGTTTTTTATATGGATCTGGACTTCCTACAACTCTTAAAAGGAATTTGTCTTTAATCTCTTGATTTTCCCAAATATCTTTAGGAATGTCAGCAAGATTAAAAAAAGTTCCCTTACTAGTTCCACCACGCATATACGTAGCAGGAACTTTTATTTGTGGTTTATACATTATTTTTTACCAGCAGCAACAAAATCTTTAGCGAATTTTTGTAAGATTCCACCAGCTTCATAAACTTCAACTTCAGCAGAAGTATCAAGTCTACAAGTAACAGGAATGTTTACAACTTCACCATTTTTTCTTGTCATAATAACAGTAAGGCTTCCTCGTGCTTCAATCTCTCCAGAAACCTCATAAGACTCAGTTCCTACAATAGAGTAAGTTTTTTTAGTATCTCCATCTTTAAATTGTAAGGGAAGAACACCCATACCAACAAGATTTGTTCTATGGATTCGCTCAATTGACTCAGCAACAAGTACTTCAACACCTGCAAGTCTTACACCTTTTGCAGCCCAGTCTCTAGAAGACCCTTGACCATAATTAGTACCTGCGATGATGATAAGTGGTTGCTTTCTATCCATGTATGTCTCAATAGCTTCCCACATTCTAGATTCAGTACCTTCTGGCATGATTGTAGTTAATGAACCTTGTTTAGTTTCACCATTTGCATCTGTAACCATTTCATTAAATAGTTTTGGATTCGCTAATGTTGCTCTTTGAGCAGTATAGTGATCCCCACGATGAGTTGCATAAGAGTTTAAGTCATTTATAGGAAGACCCATTTCAAGACAATACTCACCAGCAGCACTTGTAGGTAAAATTGCGTTCGAAGGTGATAAGTGATCGGTTGTAATATTATCAGGGAATACACCTAGTGGTAACATGTTTTTAAGAGCAGGCTTGCCCATAAATTCATCTTCCCAATATGGTGGTTTGTTGATATATGTACTTTTTCTATTCCAATCATAAAAAGGTGAAATCTCAACACCTTCTAAAATAGTTTTTGCAAACATTGGCTCATAAATAGCTTCAAACATTTCTGGACGTACTGAAGCTTTTTCAACAGCGTTAATCTCAGCATCTGTTGGCCATAAATCTTTTAATGTAATAGGATTACCATTTTTGTCGTCACCTAGTGAATCTTTTTCAATATCAAATCTAATAGAACCAGCTAATGCATAAGCTACAACTAATGCAGGTGATGCTAAAAATGCTTCTTTTACATATGGATGAATTCTTCCATCAAAGTTTCTGTTTCCAGAAAGTACAGCAGTAGAATAAATATCATTGTCAACAACTTCTTTTTGAATAACTGGATCAAGTGCACCTGACATACCGTTACAAGTAGTACATGCAAAACCAACAATACCAAATCCTAACTTTTCAAGTTCAGGAAGAAGATTTGCATCTTTTAAATATGTTTCAACTACTTTTGAACCTGGTGCTAATGAAGATTTAACCCATGGCTTTCTTTTAAGACCTAATTCATTTGCCTTTTTAGCGAGTAAACCAGCAGCAATAACATTTCTAGGATTAGAAGTATTAGTACATGAAGTAATTGCAGCAATTAAAATTCCACCATCTGGAATTTTATTTTCATCTTCTTCTTTATACTCTTTAATTAAACCTTCTGCTACTAATGTATTTGTAGGAACTAATTTGTGAGGTTTAGATGGACCTGCTAAACTTCTTGTAACTTCTGATAAATCAAATATTATTTCTCTTGCATAAGTAGCTTTAGCTAACTCTGTAGCCCATAAACCATTTGCTTTAGCATATGCTTCAACTAATTTAACTTGTTCTGATTCTCTTCCTGTTAATGTTAAGTAATCTAAAGTTTGTTCATCGATTCCAAACATAGCAGCAGATGCACCATACTCAGGAGTCATATTAGAAATTGTTGCACGGTCTCCTAAGTTTAAATACTCTAAACCAGGACCAAAGAATTCTAAGAATGCTGAAATTACATTATTGTTTCTCAAAAAAGATGTTAATGTTAAAGCAATATCAGTTGCAGTAATTCCTTCAGCTCTTTGCCCAACAACTTTTACACCAATAATATCAGGAACTCTCATAAAAGAAGGGTTTCCAAACATTACATTTTCAGCTTCTAATCCACCAACACCAATAGCTAAAACACCTAGTGCATCAACATGAGGAGTATGTGAGTCAGTTCCCACTAATGTATCTGGACTTGCAATTCCATCAACATTGTGAATAACAGGAGACATTTTTTCTAAGTTGATTTGATGCATAATTCCATTACCTGGAGGAATAACATCTACGTTATCAAATGCTACTTTTGTCCAGTTAATGAAGTGAAATCTATCAGCATTTCTTCTATCTTCAATATCTCTATTGTTTTGGAATGCATCTGGATCAAAACCACCACACTCAACTGCAAGAGAATGATCTACTATTAATTGAGTTGGAACAACAGGGTTCACCTTTTTAGGATCTCCACCTTGTTCAGCAATTGCTTCTCTTAAACCAGCTAAATCAACTAATGCTGTAAGTCCTAAGATATCATGAGTTACAACTCTTGATGGATACCAAGGAAAATCTTTATCAGTTCTTTTTTCAATAAGTTGTACAAGTGAATCTTTTAAATCTGCACTTGGGCACTTTCTAAGTAAGTTCTCTGCTAATACTCTTGATGTATAGTTTAATTTCTCAAAACTCCCAGGAGTAATATCTTCTACAGCAGCTTTTACATCGTAAAAGCTAGTATCAAATCCCTCTAATTTTTTTAAGTATTTATCATTTGTCATGATTAATCTCTCTTATCTAGTGGAACAAACTTTAAATCATGTGGACCAACATATTGTGCAGAAGGACGAATAATCTTACCATCTTCACGTTGTTCTATTACATGTGCTCCCCATCCAGAAGTACGTGCTATTACAAATATAGGAGTAAACATATCTGTAGGAATTCCCATCTGATGATATGAAGATGCAGAGAACCAATCAAGATTTGGAAACATTTTTTTAGCATCCCACATAACAGTTTCTAAACGATCTGCTACATCGTACATTAGCATATCGTTATTTTCTTCACTAAGTGTTTTAGCAACTTTTTTAATAACAACATTTCTAGGGTCACTTAGAGTATAAACAGGATGCCCAAAACCAATAATAATTTCTTTGTTTGCCATTCTCTTTTTAATATCTTCTTCTGCTTCATCTGCTGAAGAGTAACGTTCTTGTATTCTAAAAGCAGCTTCGTTTGCTCCTCCATGTTTAGGACCTCTTAGGGCTCCAATTGCACCAGTTACTGCTGAGAACATATCTGAGCTTGTTCCAGCTATTACACGAGAAGTAAAAGTAGAAGCATTAAACTCATGTTCAGCATAAAGGATAAGAGATATATGCATAGCTTTTATCCATGACTCTTTTGCTGGCTTACCATGAAGTAGATGCAAGAAGTGTGCAGCGATTGTATCATCATCTGTTTCTAGCTCAATTTTTTTACCGTTATGACTAAAATGGTACCAATATAAAAGCATAGAACCAAAAGATGCCATAAGTCTATCAACGATATCTTGTGCTTCTTCTTTTGGATGACTTTCATCTTCTGGCTCTAGACATCCTAGTGCTGAACATCCTGTTCTCATTACATCCATAGGATGTGTAGCTTTTGGTAGTTGTTCTAAAATCACTTTAACTGAATCAGGTAGATTTCTTTGTGATTTTAGTTTTGCTTTATATGCAGTTAGTTCACTAATATTAGGCAATTTTCCATGTACTATTAAGTAAGCAATCTCTTCAAATTCAGCCTGCGTAGCAAACTCTAAAATATCATATCCACGGTAATGTAAATCATTACCACTAAGACCAACAGTACAAATGGCAGTATTGCCGGCAGCTGTACCCGAAAGAGCAACAGATTTTTTTGGTTTAAACGCTATTTTTTCACTACTCATAATCTATCCTTCTCTATTTTTGCTTGTTAAAAAGTTCATCTAATTTATCTTCATAAGAATGGTATCCGAGCATATCGTATAGCTCCATTCTCGTCTGCATAATGTCTATTGTAGAACTTTGACTTCCTTCATTTATGATTGATTCAAATACACTTAGTGCCGCTTTATTCATTGCACGAAAACCTGAAAGAGGATAAAGAACCATAGAGATGCCAACACTTGCTAACTCTTCTACGCTAAAGAGTGGTGTTGCTCCAAACTCTGTGATATTTGCTAATACTGGTACTTTGATTACATTTGTAAAGTCTTCATACTCTTTTAGTGTATGGATTGCTTCTGCAAATATCATATCTGCTCCAGCTTCCACATATGCTTGTGCACGTTCTAGCGCTGCATCTTGACCTTCACTAGCATGAGCATCTGTACGAGCCATGATTACAAAATCAGGATCTGTTTTTCCATCAACTGCAGCGCGGATACGGTCACACATTTCCTCAATACTTACTAACTCTTTATTTGGTCTATGTCCACAACGCTTTTGAGCAACTTGGTCTTCTATATGACAACCAGCAGCTCCCGCTTTTGTCATCTCTCTTACTGTTCTGGAGATATTAAACGCACCACCCCAACCTGTGTCTGCATCTACTAAAAGAGGAACATCACAACGACCTGTAATACGTCTGATATCTATACAAACATCTTCAAGCATTGTCATACCAAGGTCTGGCAGACCATAACTTGCATTTGCAACTCCTGCACCTGAAAGATATAAAGCTTTTGCACCTGCACGTTGGGCTTGGATTGCACTATAGGCATTTATAACACCTAAAACTTGTAATGGACTCTGTTCTTTTAACGCTTCTCTAAATCTTTTTCCTGCACTTGTTATCATTATATAATCTCCAATATTTATTTAGTTGTATTTATCTTTGGGTAACCCAAAGCTTTTATCGCTACTTCTATTTCTGGTAATACGCTTTCATCTTCTATAGTTGATGGCATATTCCATTCTTTTCCATCTGCAATACTTCGCATAGTTCCTCTGAGTATCTTTCCACTTCTTGTTTTTGGAAGTCTATCTACAACAGTAGCAATTCTAAAACTAGCAACTGCTCCTATCTTGTCACGAACAAGTTGTACTATTCCATCTACTAGTGACTCTTCATCTCTTTGTATTCCTGATTTTAAAACAACAAAACCCATAGGTACTTCGCCTTTTAAATCACAATCAACTCCAATAACAGCACACTCTGCAACATCAGGATGTTTAGCTACTATCTCTTCCATCTCTCCGGTTGATAAACGATGACCTGCAACATTTATAACACCATCCATTCGACCCATTACCCATACATATCCATCTTTATCTATGTATCCAGAATCACCAGTTAGGTAATATCCTTTATAGAAATTTAGATAAGAGCTTTTATAACGTTGATCATCATTCCAGATTCCCATTAGACAACTTGGTGGAAGAGGAAGCTTTAATACTAGGTTTCCAAGTACTCCAGCCTTACATTTTTTACCATCTGCATCTAGTACTTGTAGATTAAATCCTGGCATTGGTTTTGTAGGACTTCCTGCTTTTACCTTCATAGGGTCTAAGCCCATAGGATTTCCAGCTATTGCCCAACCTGTTTCTGTTTGCCACCAGTGGTCAATCGCTGGTTTGCCAGTAACTTCTTGTATCCATTCTAAGGTAGGAGAATCACATCTCTCTCCTGCAACGAAGATAGTCTTTAGAGCACTTAAATCGTACTTTTTAACCCACTCTCCATTTGGATCTTCTTTTCTTATTGCTCTAAATGCCGTAGGAGCAGAAAATAAAATATTTACCTTATACTCTTCACAAACTCTCCAAAATGATCCAGGATTTGGTGTACGAACAGGTTTTCCTTCATATACAATTGTTGTACAACCATTCATTAATGGTCCATAAACAATATATGAGTGTCCTACTACCCAGCCAACATCACTTGCTGCCCAAAATACATCACCTGGTTTTGCATTATAAACATTATCCATAGACCATTTCATAGCAACTGAGTGTCCACCATTACTTCTGATAACACCCTTTGGTTTTCCAGTAGTACCTGATGTATAAAGTACATAAAGAGGATCGATTGCATCTACGGGAACACAATCAACACCAGTAGTTTTTTCTTCTTCTTCTGCCCAATCTACATCTCTCCAAGGAAGCATATTTGCTCTTTCTTGTGGTCTTTGGTAGATAAAACAAGTTGTTGGTTTATGAGCAGATTGCTTAATCGCTTCATCTAAAAGTGGTTTATAGTGAATTACTTTAGAGATTTCAATACCACAACTTGCACTCATAATTACACGAGGTTTTACATCTTCTATTCTAGTTGCAAGTTCATGTGCAGCAAATCCGCCAAAAACAACAGAATGAATAGCACCAATTCTTGCACATGCCAACATTCCAATAATAGCTTCAGGAATCATTGGCATATAAATAACTACTCTATCACCTTTTACTACACCTTTATTTACAAGCATACCAGCAGTTTTAGCAACTCGGTCACGTAGTTGTGTATAAGTATATGTTGTTTTAGAATCTGTAACAGGAGAATCATAAATAATTGCTAGTTGATTACCACGTCCATTCTCAACATGTAAGTCAACTGCGTTGTAGCAAGTGTTCATACATCCACCAACAAACCATCTATAATGACCATCTACAACATCTAGAACCTTATCCCATTTATGATACCAATGTACTTTTGTTGCTGCCTCAGCCCAAAAAACTTCTGGATCTTTTATAGACTCTTCATAAACTTTATCGTAAATTGCTCCCATAGACTTCTCCTACTAAATATATTTTAAATAATTATACTTTACATGTAGAGAATTTGTCGGTACAAGATTTAGTATAAAAAAACAGTTTTTGTACATATTGTTTTTTTTGTACAATAATTGTACAATTAGGAATGAAAACAATTGATAAAATCATAGAAATTTACAATCGTTCAGAGTTGAGTATCTCTAAATTTGCAGCAATCATTAGCAAAGATAGAAGGACTGTAACCTCTTGGATTGATAAAAGTACACAAAAAGAACCCAATGAAGATGTACTTAAAAAAATAACAAATTTCTTTAGGTATCCAGACATTATTTGGAATGATGATTGTCAAGAAAATGACTTCTTAGAACTTATAACATTGATTCCAAAAGAAGAGGTTAAAATCATTGACGAGGGCTATCTTGGAGGATTACAGTATATTCTGGCACATGAGGATAAGGAAAGGTTTGTTATCCATCCTCAATTTCCTGGACCAATGTATAGGGATACAACAGTTCCGAGAGTCTATAGAACAAAGGCTACTTCAGAGATAGAAGCATTTAAAAAAGAAAGAACAACCAAGATGCTTTTATATTCATTTGAGACAACAGAGTGGTACAGTATAAAATCACTTTTGAGTTTTTGCTTTAGTGAGATAGGAAACTTTTACACAAAAGAGCAAAAATTACAAATCTTAAATCTCATGGTAGATAACTTTCATGACAATTACAATAAACATTTGTATTTTTTTGATTCATTCTCAAGAAAAATATATGGCTTAGATACAGCCTATACCTCTATAAATATAAAAAATGGTGTTATGTTTTTTAAAGCTCCACTAGAATCAGTTTTTATAGAAGTTACAAATAAAAAATTGATAGAAAGAATTCACAGACATTTTACATCTGGAAGCGAAGCGCCAACTCATGTAGCACCAAATGATGCAACTGAGATACTAAAGATTTTAACTAGTGCGGTTGACTTAGAGTTAGACTTATGTAGTGCTTACGAAGAGATAAATAGAAAAACTTTATATGGTGGCTTGTTTAAAAATAATATTAGTTTATCATTACATAATAAATTATCATCACCACGTGTTGGACAGAAAGTAAACTAAACTAGCTCATAAAGCCAGGGTAGACTTTCTTAATAACAAAGTAAATTTTACACCCTATGCAGTAACTAAAAAAAGCTTCTAATAACGCACAAAATAAAAATATAACCGTTACTACGATTGAAAAGATATATAGATTTAAGTTATATCCCATAAATAATGTAAGAATAAAGAAAATAG
>NZ_JADGFC010000003.1 GCF_016744025.1 Sulfurimonas sp. | reverse complement strand
CAGAAAACAAGGAAGTCTTCTAAAATGAAAACTAGAGAATTCAAAATATACACAGAGTGTCTTAATCTGGATTATGATGATAATTTAAATAAAAATTTAATTGAAGAATATGTTATAGAAGATTTAGAAGTTCCGCAGGATTGTATAAAGTCACTAGAAGTATATGATGACTATGTAGATATAAAACTATCTACTACTCAAAGATACTTCAATGATGACTGGTATGTAAATTTATAAAGAGTTAGTTAACTCTTTATAAATCTCTTTCAATAACTTTTTTGAATGTATTAAAGTAGTTGTCTTTTAACTCATCCATACTCATAGTTACATCATTAACTTTAATGATATCTCCACCAATAGTTCCGATTTTTTCACAAGCCATAGACTCATCAAGCATTGCTTCAAAAGCTTCTTGATTTTCAGGTCTAACTTCGATAATAGCACGACTCATAGACTCAGCAAAGATATCTCTTTCATCTTCTACTGTCATTTCAACATCACATCCAAGACCTGAAGTTGCAGACATTTTAGCAAGAGCAATTACGACACCACCAGAACTAGCATCTTTAGCACATTCTAATAAGTGTTTCTTGTTACCTTCAATAACTAATTCCCAAAGAGCAAGCTCATTTTTATAGTTAATTTCAGGAATAATTCCAGCAACAGTATGACAAATTTCTTTCATATAAAGAGATCCACCAAACTCTGACTTAGATTCACCTACAAGATAAAGTGAGTTACCAGCACCTTGGAAAGATGACATTAAAACATTATTTTGATCATCATTTACACCAACAGTAGCAATTGAAGGAGTTGGAAAAACTGACACACCGTTTGTTTCATTATAAAGTGAAACATTTCCACCAATAACTGGAGTAGTTAACTCTAAACAAGCTTCTTTGATACCATCACAAGCTTGACCAAACTGCCACATAACTTCTGGGTTTTCTGGATTACCAAAATTAAGACAATCTGTAATAGCAAGTGGACGTGCACCACTCATAGCTACATTTCTACCAGCTTCAATAGTTGCAGCAGCTCCACCACCACGAGGATCAATGTAGCAAAAACGAACATTACAATCACAACTCATAGCTAGAGCTTTTCCATTCTCTTTTACACGAATAACAGATGCATCTAACATACCGCCATTTTTAATAGTGTTAGTTTGTACCATTGAATCATACTGAGTATAGATCCATGACTTATCTACAACTTCCATAGATTTAGTAAGTGTCTCAAATGCTTCTTGATTATTAACTTTGTCAAAATCATTGATAGTAACACTTGCAATTTCATCTAAGTAAGCAGGTTTTGTCATTGGACGGTTAAGCTCTGGTGCTTCTTCAGAAACTGGGTCAACAGGAACTTCAGCACATTTCTCACCATGCCAGAAAAGTTCCATATTACCAGTTGCTGTAACTTCACCAACAACAGCAGCATCTAAGTCCCATTTTTCAAATATATCAATAATAGCTTGCTCTGAACCTTTTTTAGCACAAAGAAGCATACGCTCTTGAGATTCACTAAGCATAAAGTCATAAGGAGTCATATCTTCTTCACGAGCAGGAACCTTATCTAGATGCATAATCATTCCAGAACCTGAACGTCCAGCCATCTCAAATGCAGAAGAAGTAAGACCAGCAGCACCCATATCTTGAATACCTACAACATGGTCTGTTTTGAAAAGTTCCATACAAGCTTCAAGTAGAAGTTTTTCAGTAAAAGGATCACCAACTTGAACTGTAGGACGAAGTGATTTTGACTCTTCTGTAAAACTATCAGAAGACATTACTGCACCACCAAGACCATCACGACCAGTTTTTGCACCAACGTACATTACTGGATTACCAAGACCTTCGGCTAAACCAAGAAAGATTTCATCTGATTTTGCAATACCAAGGTTAAATGCATTTACAAGGATATTACCGTTATAACACTCATCAAAACTAACTTCACCACCGATAGTTGGTACACCCATACAGTTACCATAACCACCAATTCCTTCAGTTACACCACGTACTAGATAACGTTGGTGAGCAGAAATTTTGTCATCATTTAAGATATTACCAAATCTAAGAGCATTCAAAGATGCAACAGGACGAGCACCCATTGTAAATACATCACGCATAATTCCACCAACACCTGTAGCAGCACCTTGATATGGTTCTATAAAACTTGGGTGATTATGAGACTCCATCTTAAATACAGCTGCATAACCATCACCAATGTCTATAACACCAGCATTTTCACCAGGACCTTGAATAACCCAAGGAGCTTTAGTTGGAAAACCTTTTAAGTGTACTTTTGAAGATTTGTAAGAACAATGTTCACTCCACATAGCTGAAAATATACCAAGTTCAACGATATTTGGTTCACGACCCAAGATCTCTTTCATATGGGTATAATCATCTTGACTTAACTTATGGTCTGCTAATACTTGTTCTATATTTTCTAGTTGTTGGTTCACAATGAAATCCTGAAAATTGGTTTTTAAATGTGGATTGTATCTAAAGCAAGGTAAAAGTTGTTTTAATGGGAAAAAAATCAAAAAATTTATACTTTAAGAAATCAAGACAATTTTTTATAAAATCCAATTCCCTTTTACGCCCATCTTTATAGTTTAATTTCACTCTTTTTAGAATTAAACTTTATAAAAAATTGTCTGATTTCACTAGGGTATTATAGCAACTTAAATAGTTGATTTCAAGCTTATATAAAGTTCGAAAAAGTTAAACTACATTTGCTTTATCAGCAATCAAATATAAGGTATTAAAAAAAAGGAAAATCATGTTAAATACTCTCACAGGTCCTGAAAAACATATTCAATTATTAAGTAACGAAATTGTTAAAATTCATGGTAATTTTGCAAAATTTGAAGAAGCAGATTTTTATCCAGAACATAACAAAAGAAAAACTTCTAGTGGATACAGAGATATCCACCATAAGTTGGTTGTCGAAGAAAATAGACCTTGTTTAATATGTGGAGTTACTCATAAATTATTATCAGATTCTACAAAAAAACAAGATAAAAAATTAAATCCGTATTCTGCAAAACAGATGGAAGCTCATCATCATATAGTTGAATGGTCGTTAGCCAATGCTATAGATATAGACAAATTTAATAATACTATGAGAATTCATTTAATGAATAAACATAAAGATACGCCTCTTTATCAAAAAGAGATGTCTCAGCAAGATATACTAGATTGGGTTGATCATAGTCCAGATAACCTATGGATATTATGTGATGTACACCATAGACATAATTATTTTGGAATACATCACGTTACATACCCTAATTGGGCTCCACAAAACTTGTTTACAGAAGAATTTTTAGATGCCATTGAGAAAAACATCTCTCATCATGAGGCTAGTACCAAGAGTTAAAACTTCTAATTATAAACTTTATAATTATCATAAAAGGGCTAAAAAATATATTTTTAGTCCTTAACTTAATGGGTGTATCGGGAGAGGTGGAGCTAGACTACCATCTTTATTTATGTTGTTTTAGTGAAAAGAAAAGTCAACTTTTGTACGAATGTTTTTCTTTAAAGAAAAGATATTTTTATACTTAATTTCTAAAATTTCATACTCTTTTTTGTCATTTGGTAACTTAAGTATAAACTCATCATCTACTTCTTTTCCTATCATAGCTTTTGCTATAGGAGAGTGGATAGAAATTAGTCCGTTTTCTGGTTCACTTTCTAAAATACCACATAAAGTAAATGTTTCTTCTTCATCTGTTTGAATATTTACTACATTCACGGTACTTCCAAAACTTACTTTTTTATGTTCAAATGTAGATGGGTCTACAATTTGTACTTTTGTAATCATGGAGTTTAGATAATAAAGCCTTCTATCAATAAAACGAAGTTTTTCTTTTGCAGCATGATAATCAGCATTTTCACTTCTGTCACCATGTGCGGCAGCAACAAGTTTTTCCTCAGCTGTTTTTGGTTTTTCTATTTCTAATAAGAACTTAAACTCTTCAACTAGAAGGTCATAACCTTCTAGCGTCATTGGCTCTTTATTCATAAAAGATAAGTCTTAATGATTGAAACCTAGGATGTAATAAGTCTCTTTATTATCTAACTTATTTATTGTCACCTTAAATTTATCACTGAAATGTTTGATTTTTTCATGTGCTTCTTGAGCAATTTCTTCACTTGAAGATTCAACTTTTATTTTAAAATAATCGTTTGTATTTGACAATGCAACATATGATCCATCTACTTTTAAATGATCATGTAAATCCATGATGTGTTTTTGAATTTTTTCATACCCCGATGTATTATTCTCTATTCTTTCAAGTTGGCTCATAAGAGCACTATTTGGAGCATACCCGAGTTGTGTAAGCATTGCATCTCTTTGCATATTAGTCCTTTTTCTTAATGTAAAAGAAAATAATAACAGTTTATTGTAAATATTGAGTATTTATTTGTTTACACTACGCTATAATTATACCAATAACTTAATATCAATATAAAGAGAGTGTTATGACTGATGATATACTAAAAAAAATCAAACAACTTCCACCGCTTCCAGAATCTGCTATGCAGATAGAAGCTGTTTACCAAGACCCTGACAGTAGTTTTAACGATATGGTTAAAATTTTAGAAAAAGACCCTTTATTAACTGCCGATATCTTAAAAGATGCCAATTCTCCACTTTATGGGTTCTCTCGTGAAATAAACGCTATATCTCAAGCTGTTGGTCTATTTGGTATGGGAACTGTTCGTGGTTTTGCACTTGCAAGTATTGTTAAAAAAAGCTTTGCACTAGACCTTTCTCCTTATGGAATAAACAACGATATGTTCTCAGCATTATCAAAAAAACAACATGGTCTTATGACTGCATGGTGTATAAGAAAAGAGAATAAACTACTCGGTATTTTATCTCCAGCAGCATTCCTTGTTGAAATTGGTAAGGTTCTTATTTCTCAACAAATTATTACAGAAGGAAAACAAGAAGCTTTTAGAGATGCTCTTAATGAACTTCAAGATGTTGAAGCAGCTGAGAAAAAAGTAGTAGGAGTTGATACACCAGAAGTAAGTTCTACTATTTTTAAACACTGGAGATTTGAAGAAGGTTTGGTTGATACAATTGCAAATTGCCTTAGTCCAGAAAATGCGGAACCTGAAGACATAAGAGCTGCACAGATACTTCACGTAGTTCGTACTTGTGTTCCTATCAATGGCATAATCACAGATGCTAGTATTGAAACTGCTAAAACTCTTATTGAAAAATATGATCTTGATATGGAAAGTTTCGACAAAGCCATAGAAAACGCTAGATAATACTCCTTTGAAATCGCTACTAATTCGACTCACTCTTGGTTTGAGTGAGCAAGATATAAACACTGATGAACTTAAACACATAAACAACTTCTTAGCAAAAAAATATATTACAAAAAAAGACAATACTTATAAATTTAATTCTAAATATCGTGCCGGTACTCTTGGTCTTGTTCAAAAAGATACAGCCTACCTTAATGTAATTGGTGAAAATATTCGTGATCTTTTTATTGCTGAAGGTGACTTAGGCGATGCAAAAGAGGGAGACCTAATAATTGCGCAAAGACTATTAGGTAAACGTGGAACACCTAGTGCAAAAATAACCGAGATAGTTGGTCGAGCACAGAGCTACAGCGTAGCATACATAATTTCCAAAGAGGGAAGAAAAGCCTTAGTTGATTTAAAAACAGATTTTCCTACAGGAGTTGAACTCATACAAGATGAGTTAGACGCTTATGAGTTTGGCGATGTTTTCAAAGTTAATAACCAAGAAAACTCTATAATGGAAAAACTTGGAAATTTAAAAGACCCACTAGTTGATGAAAAAATAGTTCTCGCTCAGTTTAATAAACATGATGAGTTTGATGAAGAAGTACTAAAAATAGCTACCTCATTTGAAGCAGTAAATGCCTCAAAGTATCCTAAAAGAGTAGACTTAAGAGACTTATCTTTTTGTACTATTGATCCTGTTACTGCAAAAGATTATGATGATGCTATTTACTGGGATGATAAGAATAGTACACTTTTTGTAGCTATAGCTGATGTAAGTGAGTACGTAACTCCTTTTGGAACTATTGATAATGAAGCAATATATAGAAGTTTTTCTATATATCTTCCTCATCGTTCTATTCCTATGCTTCCAAGACAGCTTAGTGAAACTCTATGTTCACTTCAGCCTCATGTTGACAGACTTGCCTTTGTCTTTGAGATGAAGCTTGACTTAAATTCTCTAGAAGTAACAAAATCCAAAGTATATGAAGCAATAATTCACTCTCAAAGAAGATTTAACTATGAAGAGATAGATGATTTTTTCCAAGGAACTTTAGATGCTAAAGATGATTCAGAAAAAGAGATATTTACTTGGATAAAAAAACTTCGTCCAATTACAGATTCATTAAAAGAAAAAAGACTTAAAATAGGTTATGATTTTCGCTCAAACGAGTTAGAGATGAATATTGATGATAAGTCAAATATATCTTCTACTACTTTTGCAGAGGAAACCCCTTCTCATTCTCTCATAGAAGATTGTATGCTTTTAGCAAATAAAGAAGCTGCACGTCAATACAGCAGAGGAATTTTTAGGATTCATGAAGAGCCAAGTCAAGCAAAACTACAACTACTTTATCAAGAGTTAGCTGGAATCGGTATGTCTATTGATATCAAGAACTCTATTAAAGAGACTATAACAGATATACAAAATCAAGCAAGAGATATGGATTTAGAATCAGAAGTAGATACTCTAATTATTCGCTCACAGATGCAAGCTAAATATGCTCCTCTTAATTCTGGACACTTTGGACTTGGTTTTGAAGAGTATACTCACTTTACTTCGCCTATTAGAAGATATTCAGATCTTATTGTTCATAGACTTTTAAAAGCTATAAACAACAATGACACTCAAGAAGGATCTTATGTTCTTAGAAACATAGAAGCCCTAAGTATGACTATAAGTGAAAAAGAGAGAGAAGCAAGTACAATCGAAGTTGAGTTTCAACAGAGAAAATTCTCTCGTTGGGCAAATGAAAACCTTGACAAAGAGTTTAAAGCAAGAATTACAACAACTGAACCAGAATACAGAGCTGAAATACATGATGAGATAATGGGTGCAAGAGTATTAATCACATCTGCTGAAAATGCTGTACTTTTTCAAGATGTAATAATTTGCATAGATAAAGTAGATATAGCTAAGGCAAAGATTTTTGCTCATGTCGTAGGAACAAGTGATGTACAAGGGTGAATTAGACAAGCATATACAAAACTCTAGCATCTCTAATAGTTTTGTATTTTTTGGTGAGAGCAGTTTTCTAATAGACAGCTACACCAAAAAACTAAGTACTATAGAAGACTCTTCCTCAATAACTTTTTACTATGACGAGTATGACTTTAAAAGTGCAAAAGCACATCTTTCTCAAGCTTCTCTTTTTGGTGGAGTAAATGTATTAGTAGTAAAAAGTGAAAAGAAAGTTCCTAAGAAAGAGTTAGATGATTTAATAGATCTATGTGAAAAGAATCAAGAGAATCTTTTTATATATGCTTATTATGGAAGCGATCATAAAACTTATGCAAAAGCATTTTCTAAAAAGAGCACTATGAGTGTTAGATTTTTCAATCCTAGCCATCATGAAGCTATAAATATCATCTCAGAAGTTGTTCAAGAGAAAAATGTAAATATGGATAAGTATTCAATTGCTCATCTTTTAAATATCCATAATGGTGATGTTGCTCTAGCTTATAATGAAATAGAAAAGTTTAGAGTTTACGATAAAGTCATTACGACAAAAGACATAGAGCATCTTGTTTCTGGACTTGCCGAAATTAGCATGGATGACTTTATTAAAAAGATTCTTTCTAAAAAAGATTTCACTCAAGACTTAAATAATATCCTAGACCATGGTGAGGATGAGATACGAGTAGCTACAGCACTCACAGCATACCTAACACAGCTTTATATGTTCAATATCTATATAAGAGTAAATGGAGCACCTAATGCTCTTGAAATACTAGGTTACCCTGCTCCAAAATTTGTAGTTGATGAAAAAGCTGCACTATCATTAAAATTTAAACCAAATACTTATTATAAACTACATGAGCTATTATTAGATGCAGAGCTAAAGATGAAAAGTTCTGGTGTTGATAAAGGTGCGATATTACTATCTACACTAATAAGAGTTCAGAAACTTCTTTAAAATAAAAAATTGTAAAACTAAAGATTTTTGATTTATAGTGTTCAGATTTGGATGTTTGTGAGAGAGAGCTTACATTTGTAAGTGACCGAGCACATCATCCGAAGATGAGTGCTAGAAATTAAAAATACTAGTTTTTAGTAGTGTCTACAATTTTACCTGCAGATATCCAAGGCATCATTTCACGAAGCTTGTTACCAGTTTGAGTAATTAGTTTTACTTTATCGTTGTTACGCTCAGCATTCATACGAGGATAACCTGCTTGACCTTCTAAAATAAAGTCTTTTGCAAATCTACCATCTTGAATCTCTGTAAGAATTTCTCTCATAGCATCTTTTGATTCTTGATTGATAACACGTTTACCAGAAACATAGTCACCATACTCAGCAGTGTTAGAGATAGAATATCTCATATCAGCAATACCACCCTCAAACATTAAGTCAACAATTAATTTAAGTTCGTGAAGACACTCAAAGTATGCAAGTTCTGGAGCATAACCAGCTTCAGTTAATGTATCAAATCCAGCTTGTACTAATGCAGTAGCACCACCACATAAAACAGCTTGCTCTCCGAAAAGGTCAGTTTCTGTTTCATCTTTGAAAGTTGTTTCAATGATTGCAGTACGTCCACCACCAATAGCAGATGCATAAGAAAGAGCTAACTCTTTAGTATTTCCAGCAGGGTTTTGACCAACAGCAATAAGGTCAGGAATACCACCACCACGAACAAACTCAGAACGTACAGTATGACCAGGAGCTTTTGGAGCAATCATAGTAACATTGATATCAGCTCTTGGGTGAATACGACCATAGTGAATGTTAAAACCATGACCAAATGCAATAGTTGCACCATTTTTTAAGTTAGGCTCTATTTCGCTTGCATAAATTTCAGCTTGATTTTCATCTGGTAAAAGAATCATTACAAGATCTGCAGCTGCAGAAGCCTCAGCAATTGTAAGAACTTCAAAGTTTTTAGCTTCAGCTTTAGCCCATGAAGAACCATTTTTACGAAGACCAATACAAACTTCAACACCACTGTCTCTTAAGTTTTCTGCGTGCGCGTGTCCTTGAGAACCAAAACCAATCATTGCTACTTTTTTGCTTTTGATTAAGTCTAAATTTGTGTCTTTGTCATAGTAAACGTTTAATGCCATTATTTTTTCCTTAGATAATATTAAGCTTAAGTGCTTAAGAAATTTTTCGCATTATACTAAAATAAAGCAAAAACTTTTATAATGTGTCAAATATTTATTTAAAATAGAGGAAAATATGAAAAAATTCAACCTTTTTAACGAAATCATCATTATTGACAAAACAAATTTACTCCAAGCTATAAACACTTCAAAAGTATTCGCAATTAATACAAATGGAGATATTAAATATGAACCATTTGCGGATAAAGAGATTCTTATCTATAAAGGTAAACCAGAAATTGTACAAAACTTTGAAAAAGTTTTAGGCAAAAACTATCAAATAGTTGAAGATGAAGATAGAGTTTTAATCAAAGCTTTTTCTAACTGGCAAGAATTGATTGGATTAAACACACCAAGAGCTTCTTACGATGATACGACAGCTGATGGTGTTGCAGATTTTTCAAATTCAAATCTTGAGGATATTGGATGGAATGTAACAGAGTTCAATATTGATTACAGAAGCTTAGTTGAAGTACTAGAAGAAAAATGTGAAGGAACAATTCTTTGTATAGAACAAGAAGAACCTTATCAGTTTAGTGGTCTCGGCTTTTTAAGTGATGACAGACATGCACAAGAAGTTTTATTTAATTATTGCCAGACTAAAGTAAAGGATATGATTGAAAATAATCCTGACTTTAAAAGAGAAGAGTTAACTGATGATGAAGAAGAAGCTGCACAATTTTTTAAGATTGTGTAGTCTTTTTATATTTGATAGAAAGTAGATATCTTTGTAAAATAATCATTGCTGAAATTGAGTCAATTCGTCCATCACGAACATACTTTATTTCACCCTTCATCATATTTTCTGCTTCTAGAGATGAACCTGCTTCATCTTGGTAAAAAATATCACCTTCAAAATCTACAAGATTCATAAAGTGAGCTATACGTCTTCGCATCTCATCTTCAGAACTTCCACCAAGAGGAATACCAACTACCACTGCATCTACTTCCCAGTCTTTTAAAACTTTTTTCACTTCAGCAGATGCCTGGTCTCTATTTTTTCTAATAACTGCAGATAATGGAGTAACTAAATCTTTATGTGCTGAATAAGCTATTCCAATTCTTTTTAAGCCTAAATCTATTGCTATATATTTCAAATTATTTCCCCAAACAAAAAGAGCCAAACATCTTGTCTAGCATCTCATCATTTTCAAATGGTCTCGTTATAGATGCCATCTCTTTTACAGCTTCATTTAGATGAAAAGAGAATATTTCAAGCTCTTGATCTTGTAATGGCATAAAAGCTTCTTCAATATTAGTTAAAGTATTTTGTACTGCCATTATCTGTCTTTGAGATATAAGCATAATCTCATCAGAACTATTGCTTCTATCCATTATATTTTGTAAAGATTCTATAAGAGATGAAACATTGTCTTTAGAATTTAGTTTCAAATCAAAATTTATATCTTTTGAGAAAAACTTTTCTTCTAAATCTATTTTATTCTTTACATATACCACATGTTTATTTTTAGCATGTTCCTCTATTAGAGATAATATCTGCTCATCCTCTGCATCTAAGACTCTAGAGGCATCAAAAAGAGCAACAACAATATCAGACTCTTGTATAGCTTCTAAGGAACGCTCAATACCTATACGCTCTATCTCATCATTTGCTTCTCTAATACCGGCAGTATCAACGATGCGAATAAGATGCGTTCCAATTTTGACTTGCTCTTCTATAGTATCTCTTGTAGTTCCTGCAATATCACTCACAATGGCACGATTATAGTTAAGAAGAGAGTTTAGAAGGGAACTTTTACCAACATTTGGTTTTCCAATAATGGCAACTTTAAATCCTTGCATTAGGCCTTCTCTAGCTTTTGAAGCGGCTAATGTTGATTCTAAAGATTTATTTAAATCACTTAGTTTAGCTTCAATTTGTCTAACTAAATCTTCTGGTAAGTCCTCTTCTGCATAATCAATACTCACTTCAGAGTAAGCAAGTATATGAATTATTTCATCTCTTATTTGCTCAATATACTCTTTTAAAGAACCTTTCATCTGTTTAGCTAGAATCTTCGCTGCATCTTCACTTTTAGCTTCAATAAGTTGAGCTATAGCTTCTGCTTCGCTTAAATCTATTCTACCATTGAAAAAAGCCCGTTTTGAAAACTCACCAGCATTTGCTAGTCTAGCTCCTGCATCTAGTGTTGCTTTTAATATGCTCTGTGCAACTATGAAACCACCATGGCATTGAATCTCAACAACATCTTCAGCAGTAAACGAATATGGAGCTTTAAAATATATAACTATAGACTCATCGATTAGTTCATTTTCTTTATTATTTATTGTAGTTAGAGTTGCATGTCTTGGAGAAAATTCTTGTTTGTGAGTTAATTTTTTTGC
The DNA here is from genome assembly GCF_016744025.1 of Sulfurimonas sp. Taxonomy (GTDB): domain Bacteria; phylum Campylobacterota; class Campylobacteria; order Campylobacterales; family Sulfurimonadaceae; genus Sulfurimonas. Next base: position 51,449 of record NZ_JADGFC010000003.1, on the reverse strand, counting down.
GATTTGCAAAGCTCTATCTCCGCTTATGCGGATGATAGCGATAGAGCCTATACCATTTGCTGTTGCAATGGCGCTTATTGTGTCATTATCCATTTATTAGTTCGTATGGTAATCATTAATAATGATATATTTTAGTCCATCACGAGTTGAACGAATTGCGACATACTTACCTGGATACATTTCACGAAGTTCTCTAAGAGCAATTTGAACAAGTACGCCATCTAAAACTTTAGTTTGAGCTCTTCCATCTCTATTTACACTTTCTTTAACACCAGTTAAATATCTAGAAACTGACTCTTCTTGATTTTTCAAAAATTCTGCAATTTCTAAACGAAGTTCTAATTGGTATTTTGTGTTTATCCAATTAAATATCATATAAGAGAGTGATTTATATCTATAACCTTCTTTACCAATAAGAAGTGCAACATCCTCACCCTTAAACTCGATAAGAAGAGTAGTTTCATTATAAACACTTACATCAATTTCATCTATCTCAAAACAGATTGAACCAAATAATTTATTGATATCTTTTTTAACTGTTTTAGCGATATCTGCAGTTGATTTGAGGTCTTCACCATCTACATTATCGAACTCATCATCATAATCAGCAAGATAAGATGTGATATCTTCATCTTCATCATCTTGATTACTCACAAATGACTGAGGCATAATAGTATCATTTAAGATAGTGTGAGGTTTTTGAACTTCTCTTTTAACTTCTTCTTTCTTTACCTCTTTTTTAACAGCAGGTTTATCTTGTTTTTTTTGTTTTTGAGGTTTTGGAGGTGTTTTGATTTCTGGTTTTTCTTGAACTTTTATTTTAACAGACTCTTTTTTAATTTTAGGTTTTACCTCTAAATCAGCGTCTATAACAGCAACAATAATTGCACTTTTTTTAAATAGTCCTAAAAAGCCACTGCTTGGATATTGAACAACTTCTATTTTAAGCTGTGTTACAGAACACTCCAACGAAGAAGCAGCATCTTGATATGCTTTTTCTAACGTTGTGGACTCTATCTTAATCATCATTTTTTCCAGTAGAATTTTTTGACTTTTTCTTCTCTAATTTTTCTTTTTCTATCTCTTTATGCTCCATCTTTTGAGCATGATCACTTACTGCTATTTCTGCATCTTTAGCATTTTTAAATTGCTGATTAACAATAGTTTGTTGAGCAATTGAGAAAAGATTATTTACAAACCAGTAAAGAACTAGACCTGATGGGAATGTCAAGAAGAAGAATGTAAAAATAACTGGTAAATATTTAAACACTTTTTCTTGCATAGGATCAGTAAAGTTATTTGGTGTAAGTCTTTGTTGAAAGAACATTGAAGCACCCATAAGAATAGGTAAAACATAAAATTCATCCATACGAGAAAGATCGGTTACCCATAACATCCATGGAGCACCTTGAAGTTCAACTGCATTTAAAAGTACACGGTAGATTGCAAAAAATACTGGAATCTGTAGTATCATTGGAAGACATCCGCCAAGAGGGTTGGCATTGTTCTTTTTGTACATATCCATAACTGCAGCATTCATACGTTGTGGGTCACCCTTGTATTTTGCTTGAAGTTCTTTAATCTTTGGAGAAATAGTTTTTATTTTTTGCATAGAAACCATTCCCTTATAAGTTAAAGGATATAGAACTATTCTAATCATAAGAGTAAGTGCAATAATTGACCAACCCCAGTTACCGAATATTCCATGTAACCAAGAAAGTAGTTGAAATAGTGGCTTCGAAGCAAATGTGAACCAACCATACTCTATAGCATTTGTAAGTACAGGATTTATATTTTCTAGTACTTTATACTCTTTTTGACCTACATAACCGTTAAATGTCATATTTTTTAGTGCTTCAAAATATACAACTGGATTATCATCTCTATCTCTTTCAATAATAATGTTTGTATCTTTATTAAATCCGTACATGATAGAAGCTGAATATTGATCAAATGCTGAGATAAGTTCAACTCCGCTAAAAGTTTTTCTTCCTTCTGCATCTCCATCTGTTACTATAGTTACTATTTCATCATCAGTATAAACCATAGCCCCTGTTACAGTCATCATCTGTTCTGTTTCATTTACTCTTGGTCTTTGACCTAGATATACAAAGTATCTTTTATCTTGAGAAAGTGAAACTACTGCGTCATAATGACCATCATCATAAAAAGTCAACTCTTTTGTAACTGTTAATGAAGATAATTTTTGTGTAAGAGTTACTTTCTTTGACATTCCATCTAAAGTTACTTCACTTACATCTGAGATATATGCTACAGACTTAGCTTCATTGTTAAGTGTCTCTTCTAAAAATCTAACAAATAATGGTTTCATTCCATTAGCAGGAATCAGTTGAGCATGTTGCTCACCCTCTTTAGTATTAAATTTATCTTGCAGAAGAACTTTAGAACTGATACGTCCTAGTGTGTCAACTTTTAAAATAAAATCTTTATTTGTTACAGTTAAAATTGTATTTGCATCATTTCTTGCATAGTTTTGTGCATCAGATACAGCATGATCTGCTGTTGAAGACGTATTTGTCTGTTCTGCTGAATTTTGATTCGTTGCAAGACTTTGTTCAGTCTTATTATTAGCCAATAAATTCTCTGGCTCCTCTGGTGGAAAAATAGCTGTATAAGCTACGAAAAAGATTACAGATATTGCTACTGCTAACATAAGTCTCTGATTTGGTGTCATTTTATTTAACAAAATTACCCTTTATATGAAAAATTTTTTATTATATGAAAACGGTTTTTTTTATTTGGAACCAACCAATATTTTATAGAATCAACCCCTAATTTTGTGGGCTTTACAGACAGTTTATTTAGTATTGGATACTCTATACCACCATCAAATAATTGATTACAACGGAGTATTCTAATCAAAGTGTGGTAAAAAGCACTTGAAATGGAGTTATTTTCAAAGTGAATTCGTGCATATTCACTACAAGTTGGGTAGTATCTACAACTTCCAAAGCCAATAAGGGTAAAAAATTTCTGGTATAACCATAAAAGCTTAAGTAAAAACTTTCTTATCATTGAGAATCTGCTTTAATACTTTTAGACTTATGTAAAACTTTTTTAAAATCGTTTTTAAGTTCTTCATGCGAGATTTCATTAATTGATAGTTTTGCTACAAAAATATATGTACCATCTTGAAGTTGAGAGGAGTTTTCACAGAACAAAGCTCTAAGTCTTCTTTTAGCTCTATTTCTTTTAACTGCATTACCAATTTTCTTAGTTGCTGTAAAACCTACTTTGTGAACTGTTTTTGTGGGAAGATAGAAAAGCACCACACTTTGAGTGTGAGTGTTTTTTCCTTTTTTATATATGTACTGAAACTCTTTGTGTTGTTTCAGTGTGGAGAAACCGACTAAACTGTCAATCTTTTACGACCTTTAGCACGACGACGATTAATAACGTTACGACCATTCTTTGTAGCCATTCTTGCTCTAAAACCGTGAGTTCTTTTTCTCGGTGTATTATGAGGCTGGTATGTTCTTTTCATTACATATCCTTATTTAAAATTAAGTCCGCAATATTACATAGTTATTACTTAAAGCTCGGTTAAGGTTTGTCTTTGAATTGATTTAATTCTAAATTAACACTTATAATATTATAATCTCCCCAAAGAGTATAGACGCAATGAAGAGCCACTAATTACGAGTAATTAAGAAGCAACTATATTTAACATATCTTAATTACAAGGGGAGTAATTGAACTTTAATACAAAATTGTATGCAACTATATTTATCAGTTTTATTTTTTTATCTTACACCCTATATCTTAACAATAAAAGTATAAATACCGCAAACAAAATAATAGACTGTATGGAAAAACAACTTCTTAACCCAGCTGATGATAATTTAGATAAAACAATAGAAATACTAAAAGAAACAAATGAAAAGACTCAAGAAAGTACACTATATTCATTTGGTTTTGCTTTCATATTAATATTTTTTGTTTTATATAAATTATCAAAACGACATTCTAAGTCAGAAAAAGAGTTACTCCTTGGTGAAATTACAGATATGCAGCAGAAAAAACTACAATCTCAACTGCTAAAATATAATGATGACTTAGAGAGTGAAATATCTAAAAAAACAGAAGAATTAAATATAAAGACAAATACTCACTTTTTAAGTGGTCTTCCAAATAGAAATAAACTACTTGACGATTCTCATATATATAAGTTTAAGCAGATGGCACTTTTAAATATAGATAAGTTTCAAAAATTCAATGATGTTTATGGAGAAGAAGTAGGTAATATTACTCTTAAACTAACTGCAAATTTTTTAAACTCAGAGATGAATGATAATGATACTCTTCTTTATCATATAGGTGGAGACGAATTTGTAATTGCTGTAAAAAATTCAACTGAGTTAAGTAACAGCTATTTTATACAGAGAATAGAAGATATTTTAAAAATGTATAGTAAAGAAAATTTCATCTATGAAGATAAAACATTTACTTTTATGATGAGTGCCGGTTTAGCATTTGGTGGTTTTAAAAAAATGTTAGCTTATGCAGATATGGCACTCAAAGATGCTAAAAAGAGAAATGTTCAAATATCTATATTTAATGATGATAAAGAACTTGAAAAGATTCATAAAGAAGATATAGAGTGTCATAATAAATTACTAACTGCTTTAGAAAATAAAAAAGTTACCTCATATTTTCAGCCAATAGCTCCTATTCAAGATTCTTCACTCAGTCTAAAGTATGAGTCTTTAGCAAGAATCATAGAAGAAGATGGAACTATTATGCCTCCAATCAAGTTTATAGAGGTTGCAAAACAAAATCGTATTTACCATAAACTTACTCAAGCTGTTGCAAAAAATACACTATACAATGTCGCGAAATACAAAGTACCCTGCTCTTTTAATATTTCTATGGAAGATATTGAAAATGATAAAACAATTGAGATGCTATATAATATGTTTGATGAGTTTGAATACAACAATCTATTAACCATAGAACTTCTTGAAACAGAAGAGTTTAAAGATTATAAACGCGTATATGATTTTTGTGTAAAGATTCGCTCTTATGGAATAAAAGTAGCTTTAGATGACTTCGGCTCTGGTTATTCTAACTTTTCACATGCTCTTAACTTGCCAATTGACTATATAAAAATAGATGCTTCTCTCATCTCAAATATTGACAGAAATGTTCAATCACAAATAATGGTGGAGACTATTGTAGGTTTAGCCCATAAACTAAACATACACACTATTGCAGAGTTTGTGTCAACTAAGGAAATTATAGATGTTGTTAAAAGACTAAATGTTGATTATGCTCAAGGATACTATATTGGTAAACCAGAGAAGATAGAAGTACATATTCCCTATCTATTTGGTTAAAAAATCTTTTAAAGACTCTTTTTTTGACTGATTAAATGGAATCGAGTGATCAAAAATTTTCTTATCTGCCCCAACATGACAATCTACACAGGTTTGTATAACATCATGTTCTCTAACATTTGCTTTATTTATCTTTGACATTGGATGACATGAAAAACAATCATCTCCACACTCTGCCATACTATTTGGCTCTGCTGAGTGACATTGAATACAATTTAACATCGGTTTATGTCTTAAATCTTCATTGATTGTAGGAACTAATTTGGGATGACATGTTAGACAATCACCCGTACAAGCGATAAGCGAGTAAGTTAGTATAAGTAGTAAAGTTATATATTTCATAATAAAATTATAACCTCTGTTTTATTTACTTCACACTAACTTTTATTTCATCATCTTTCATATCAAATAAAACTTTAGAGCCTTCAACAACCTTACCTTCTAGAATTAACTCTGCTAATCTATCTTCAACTATCTCATACAAAGCACGTTTAAGAGGTCTAGCACCATAAACTGGGTCAAACCCAGCCTCCGCTATGTAAGCTTTAGCACTGTCGCTTAAAGTAAGTTCTATATCTCTTTGCTCAACTTTTTTACTTATATCTTTAAAGAAGATATCTACAATATCTACAATTTGTTCACGACCAAGAGCATTAAATATAACTATATCATCTAAGCGATTTAAAAATTCTGGTTTGAATGATTGTTTCAACTCACTTAAAACCATATTTTCTAGTTCCTCAGATGCAGGGTTATTTATAATTTTATCACTAGCAATATTTGAAGTTAGGATAATAATAGTATTACTAAAGTCAACTGTAACACCTTTATTATCTGTTAGTCTTCCATCATCTAAAACTTGAAGCAAGATGTTAAAAACATCTGGATGTGCTTTTTCAACTTCATCAAAAAGTATTACACTATATGGTTTTCTTCTCACTGCCTCTGTAAGTTGTCCACCCTCTGCATAACCTACATATCCCGGAGCCGCCCCTACTAAGCGTGAAACTGCATGTTTTTCCATATACTCACTCATATCAATACGAATCATAGAAGCTTCACTATCAAACAAAAACTTAGCTAATGTTTTAGCTGTTTGTGTTTTACCAACACCAGTAGGACCTAAAAACAAAAAGCTTCCTATTGGAGTATTAGCATCTGATAGTCCGGCTTTATTTCTTTTTATAGCACGGGATACTGAGTGAGTTGCTTTAGCTTGACCAATAACATCACGATTAAGTTCTGCTTCTACATTTAGAATTTTTTCTTTATCACCTTGAAGCATTTTATTTATAGGGATATTAGTCCATCTAGATACAATAGATGCTATGGCTTCTTCATCAACACTATTTTTGAGAAGTGTACCTGCAAGTTGAAGTTTGTCCCAATTAGCATTTACACTCTTTTCTTCTTCTAAAAGAGCTGGTATCTCTCCATACTCTATCTCTGCAGCACGGTTAAACTCAGAGTTTGACTTAGCAGTATGAGCTTCTTTTCTTTTTTTCTCAATATCATTTTTGATTCCTGATATTTTTTCAAACACTTCTTTTTCAGTGGCAAACTGTGCTTCTAAGGCTCTGAATTCTTCATCAACATCTGCTAACTCTTTATCAATTTCACCAAGTCTCTTCTCATTAGCAGGGGTTTTTTCCATTTTCAAAGCTTCTTTTTCAACATGAAGTTCCGAACTTTTTCTTTTTGCAGATCCAAGTACATTTGGTTCTGACTCTATTTGCATCTTAAGTTCTGCTGATGCTTCATCAATAAGGTCTATCGCCTTATCAGGTAAAAATCTATCTGCAATATATCTGTCTGAAAGTTTTGCCGCTGCAACCAAAGCACTATCTGTAATAGTTACATTGTGGTGTGTTTCTAATCTCTCTTTTATTCCACGTAATATCTGAAGTGATTGATTTACTGTAGGCTCATCAAGATTAATCGGCAAAAATCTTCTTTGTAATGCCATATCTTTTTCAAAGAATTTTCTATACTCTTTAAGAGTTGTTGCTCCGATTGTATGAAGTTCTCCACGTGCTAACGCTGGCTTTAATATATTTGCAGCGTCCATACTACCTTCACTTGCTCCTGCTCCAACAATAGTATGAATCTCGTCTATAAATAAAATAATGTTTCCACTTTGTTTTACTTCATCTATTACAGCTTTTAATCTATCTTCAAACTCTCCTCGATATTTAGCACCTGCAATAAGGGCACTCATATCTAGAGCAATTAGTCTTTTATTTTGTAGTGAAGTAGGAACTTTATTATCGCTAATACGTTGTGCTAAACCTTCTACTAATGCTGTTTTTCCAACTCCAGGTTCACCGAGTAACATAGGATTGTTTTTTGTTTTACGGATAAGTATCTGCATCATACGTGTTATCTCTTCATCACGTCCAATTACAGGGGAAAGCTTACCTTCACTAGCTTCAGTAGTTAAATCTATTCCATATTTTGCCAATGATTCTAAAGTTTCATCTGAACTTTGAGAATCTATTCTAGCCCCACCTCTAGAGCTTTCTAGATTTTTTGTTAACTCTGAAACGTCTATATATTTTTTTAAGATGCTAAAGTATGGTTCATTTTTTAAATTTGCCAATATATAAGTATCTACTGCTAAAAAAGTATCCCCATTGTTTGTCATAAGTCCTGCACCATTTTCTAGTGTGTGAACAAAGTCCCTTGATAATTTTACATTCTCTTTTGATATGGTTGAAGATTTAGGCAATTTTTGACTTAAACTTTTAAGATCTAACTCCATGGCAACTTTATCTATATTCATCTTATTAAACATTTGATTAAGTACAGAATTAGAGTTAGTAAGTAGTGCCCATAAAAAATGTATACTATTTACTTCTTGGTTTTGATTGTGCAAGGCTAATGAAATAGAAGACTCTATAGCTTCTGTCATATTATGTGTTAATTTTTCAAAAATATTATTGTTCATATTAATTCCTTTTTATTTATATAGACATTATATCTAGTTGAGTGTATTCATGTCAAGTTAGCTTAGTCGCAACTCATAAGATGTAAATTTATTTCTACATTAGTATATTTATAATATAATTTTTAAAAATTAAAACCATTTTTTAATTAAGGACTTACATTGTCAACAATAATAGAAGCGATAACAAATCGTTCATCAAAAAGATCTTATCTTGCAAAACCTGTCTCAAAAGAGATACAAGAAAAAATTTTAAAAGCTGCTAGTATGACTCCTAGTGGTGCGAACATGCAACCTTGGGTTGTTTACGCTATAAGTGATAAAGACGTACTAAAAAATATTGGTGATGCAATCATCGAAAAAATGAGTGCTGGTGTAGAAAATGACCAGTTTATTCAATACTACCCTGTTAAATGGAGAAATCCTTATAAAAAACGCCGTATTGAAACTGGTGTTGGATTATATAATCTTATGGAAGTAGATAGAAAAGATGTAGAAAAAAGAACTCAGATGTGGCATGATAACTTCAGATGGTTTGGTGCTTCTACAGTTTTCTTTGTATTTACTGATAAAGATTTAATAGATAATGCTCAAGGTGCTCTAATCGACTGTGGTGCATATATGCAGAGTCTAATGTTAGGTGCTAAAGAGTTTGGCCTTGATACTTGTCCTCAAGGTTCAACTACTGAGTTTGGAAAGGTTGTTGCAGATGTTTTAAAAACACCTGAGAACTTAGCACTTTTATATAGTGTAGTAATCGGTTATGCAGATGAAGGTGCTAAGATAAACTCTTATCAACCATCAAGAGCAGCATTAGAAGACTACGTAACTTTTATCTAAAACCTTTTTGCTCATATTTTTTGAGCATACTCTCGTTACCACTCACCCCGCCACTATGAATATATAAAATCTCTTCATCAGTTTGAGCGAGGAGAGCTTCCCACATCCCAGGTGAATAAAGCAAATCAAACTCAATTCCAGATGCTAAGACCTTCTTATATATTTGTAAGAATTCTGGATATGGTTTTGCAAAGTGATGCTTTTTACTTGGTTCTAGTATTATTAAATTTTTTGGTATTTCACTTAAAGCTTGCATCTGCTCTTTTAAATACTTAACATCTCCAACACAAGGTGTTGTATAGACTTTAAATTCTGGAAGAGACAGAGCTAAAAATAGTGCCGTGGTACCAGTTCCCGAAGGAGTGGCTAAAGAGCGAAGTTCTAGATTTTCTGCTTTTATCTCCTCTGCCAAAACTTCCAAACCTTTTTTTGCTTCTTCAACTGCTCCACCCTGATCTACTATAAAAGTACTAGCATCTATCATAAAAGAGAGTGAAGCTATATAGTCTTTATATAGTACTTCATCTATCTCTATATGCCTCATACCTAGATTTATAGAATGATAATAGTTTCCATAAGGATGAATTTTTTGAGTTTGACTCAATGGTTTTGTATAGTACTCAAATTCCCAACTTTTACTTTTACACATAGCAGCAATTGCAAGCATAGCATTGGATTGTGTTCCACCGTAAGAGATGATTTTATTAAGTTTATTTGAGGGAGTTTTTAAAAGAGTGTAGAGTTTTCTGTACTTATTTCCTGCTAAAAAAGGATCTATTAAATCATCTCTCTTAACATAAAAAACTCTCCCCTCTAATGATAGTTTAGAGATAGGAGAAGGATTCATATATTTATTTTATAGTAGCTTTGTTTTTAAGTTCTGCCATTTTTTCTTGCATTACAACTTTAAATTTTTCCATTTTAAGTCTTTGCTCGATAAAAGATTTAACTTCTGTAAATGCCAATGTTTTTTTAGCTTTTTTATCTTCTAGAAAAATAATATGATAACCAAATTGTGTTTTAACAGGCTCAGATAAAGTTCCAACTTTCATTGTAAATACTTTATCATTAAACTCTGGAACCATTTGACCTTGTGCAAAATAACCTAAGTCTCCACCTTTTGGTCCACTAGGTCCTGTCGATTTAGTTTTTGCTAACTCAATAAACTTAGCCTTAAGTGCAGCACCTTTTAAAGATTTAAGTTGCTTTGCAATAGCATTTGCCTCAGCTTCTTCTTTAACTAAAATATGACGAGCATGAACTGTCTCTTTTTCATTAAACTCTTCTTTATTAGTATCGTAATATTTTTTTAGGTCTTTATTTGAAACTTTAACTTTATCAAGCTCTTGTTTTTGCCAAACTTGGATTGCTAACTCTTTTTTAACTCTATTTTGTACTTTTACAAACTCATCTTTAAAGTCTTTTCTGTTTAAAACACCAGTTTTTTTAGCATCTGCAAAAACTAACTCTTTAGCTATTAGTTGTTCCAATACTTGTTTTCTAAACTGTGCTTGTTTTTCAGCAGGAACTTGGTTGAATCTACCTTGTGTAGCGTTCATAAGTGCAGTATCAACATCTTGTTGAGTAATTTGTGTTCCATTAACCGTAATTAATGTTGTTGCACTTACTAATGTGCTTGTCAGTAGAAGTGTTGCAACGATTTTTGTAATTTTCATCATAGATAGTCCTTTTAATTAAAAAATTTTAGTGGTTTTATACTAACCATTATTAAACAGAAGTCATATTTTGGTATTTTTCAACCACATTTTCAAGTTTATATATGATTATTTTGACAGACGAAGAGATATTAGAGCTAAAGTTGATGTTGCTAACATCATAAGAAATATAGGAGTTAATTCATTTGTATGAATTAATGAAGCTAAAAATCCAATACTACCAGCAATACTAAACTGAACAACACCAATAACTGAGTTTGCAACACCTAAATCATTTTTAAATGAGTCTAATGCTAAAGATATGGCATTTCCAAAGATAAATCCTAGAGAGCCTATATATAAAACCAGAGATGCAAAGATTGTATAGATTGAAGCTTCAAAAGAAAATCCAACTAAAGCAATCCCTGAAAAAACTTGTAGATATATTCCAAGTTTTAAAACTGTTTTTGTTTGAATTGTTTGAATTAGTTTTATACTTACTCTTGTTAAAACAATCATCATTAAGACATTTGCTCCAAAAAAGAGAGCAAAATACTCCATATAAATAAAACTACTTTTTTCTATAAAAATAAACATCCCTGTAAAAGCAAAAGAAAGAGACAATATATAACCCATGGCTTTTTTGTGTGTTAAAACTTTTTTATAAGCTTCTCTTATCTTTATATTACTTTTAAAGCCTGTTATTGGTAATTTTACATACATCAAAATAAATATAATTAAAGAGTAAATACCTAAAAATAAAAATATATAATTCCAAGAAAAAAAGCTTATCACTAAAGAGCCCAATGCTGGAGCAATCATTGGTGCAATCATCATTATTGCAGAAATACTAGAAAATATTTTTGCTGCTTCTTTTCCATGAAAGAGGTCTCTAACAATTGCTGAAGCATTAACTGCTGACATTGCCCCAAAGAAGGCTTGTGTAGCTCTAAATATATAGAGTACTTCTAAAGATGTACAAAAATATAGAGTAAAACTAGAAAATGAAAAACCAAACATTCCTAAAAGCACAATCTTTTTTCGCCCTATTCTATCTGATAAGATGCCGCCAACTAACTGACCTATTGCAAAAAATATTAAAAATATACTAACTGTTAATTCTATTTTATTTATTTGTACACCAAAAACTTGTGCCATATTTGGGATAGAGGGAAGATACATATCTATTGCAAGTGGTGTAACTGAAGATAGAGTTGCTAACAATAGTATAAGTGTCATGTGATTTTGTGTTTTTTTCAAATAATTCCTTAAGTTCTCGAAGTTTAATACAATAAACTTAAATAAATAAAAATTAACTCTGCTTGAAATAAGATAAGAGTAATCTATCTGCTATAATATTTATATGTCTAAATTTCTTTTTAATAGGAAGTAGTTTATGAAAAAAAGTCATCAAAGTAAAAAAGAGATAAATGTTCTTATATTAGCTTTTGTAGTTATAGCAACATTGGCAATAGTATCAAAGAGTATAGGTTTTTATCAAATACAAGCTATGCACAAAACTATTTCAAATATATATGAGCATCCTCTCAAAGTCTCCAACTCTGCACTAAATGTAAAACTAGGCGTATATAAAATTCATAGAGATATGAAAGATGTAGTTTTATCATCATCTGATTATGAACTCTCAAAGTTTATAAAAAAAGTGGATGAAAATGAAAATGAAGTATATAGACACTTTAGTATAATCCAAAACAGAATATTAGGAGAAAAAGGTTCAAGACTTCAAAAAGAAGCCAAAAAACTATTTAGCGCTTGGAAACCAATACGTGATGAAGTTATCACTCTTATAAAAAATGGAAATAGAGAAAAAGCAATTGCCATCACTAAGGGCAAAGGACACAACCATACCCTTAAGTTAGAAGAGGCTTCACTAAAATTATATAATTATGCACATGACAAAGCAAAAGACTTTAAAAATGAATCAAATAGAAATTTTGAAAAACTAAAGTTTATATACCTTGAAGTTGGCATCTTCCTTTTCATATTTTTTATTTTGGTGGTCTACTTCACTATTAAAAGAACCTCAAATTACTTTTACAAAAATGAGCACTTAAATGGTGTTTTATCTGTACTAAGCGATGTAAATCAACTTATTGTCAGAGAAAAAAATGTGGCTGAACTTCTAAAAAAAAGTTGTGATATATTAACATCTAGCCATATTTATAAAGGTGTATGGATTATGACCTTAGATGAAAAGCATAATATTAATAATTTAATTGATGCAGACAATTCTAAAGAATCCCAAGCATTTAAACAAAAAGTTCTAGAGAATTGGACTCCGCATTGCGTCAATAAAACATCAAATACTGACAATTTTTATAGTTTTATGAATGATACTTTAAAGGAGTGTAATGATTGTCCATTAGCTAACTTTAACAATTGTAAAAGTGCATTTAACATAGAGTTGAGATATAAAAATATAATATATGGTTATCTTAATATATCCATAGATAAAAAATATATAAATGACAAAAATGAGCTTGCTCTTCTTGATGAACTAGCTGGAGATATCTCTTATGCACTTAATAACCTAAGATTAGAAGGGGTTTTAAAAGATAGTATGGAAAGAGAAAAAGAAAATAAAAACACCATAATTGAGATTAAAGAGCTATATCAGGATATTATAAGTAGTGTGGACAATCTAATCTTTGTAAAAGACACCAATTTTGTTTATATAACTTGTAATAGTGCTTTTGAAAAACTTATGGGCAGACCAAAAGATGAAATAATAGGAAAAAATGATTATGACTTGTTTGAAAAAGATATTGCAGATTTTTTTCGTATGCATGATACAAATATGTTCACGGATAACAAAACAAAATCAAACTATGAATGGATTACTTATCCAGATGGAAGTCAGGTATATCTTTTAACTACAAAATCTCCTTTACTAGACTCAAATGCAAAGGTATATGGTTTAGTTGCTAATTCCATTGATATGACAGAACAAGAATATACACTCGAACGATTAAAAGAAGCCCAGTCTTTGGCAAAACTTGGAAGCTGGGAATATAATATACAAGAAGATGAACTTATAGCTACCCAAGAACTTTATAATATCTACGGTATTACTGATTTAAATATGCAATTAAAAAAAGATATCTTATATAAACAATATCATCCAGAAGATATAGAACCAGCAGAAGCAGATTTTCAATACTCTCTTCACTCAAAAGATACAAATATTTCACACAATAGGATTATCAAAAAAACTGATGGAGAGATAAGAGACTTAGAGCATCGTTGGAATACTGAGTATAAAAATGACATTGCAGTTAAAACAAAGGGAACGACTCAAGATATTACAGAGATAAAAGAAGCAGAAAAAATTCTAGCAGAGAGTAATCGTCAGCTATCTTCATTTATGGACAATTTACCAGGAATGGCTTATAGATGCAAAAAAGACAATAGATGGAGTATGGAGTTCGTCAGTGAAGGTTGTCTAAATCTAACTGGATATAAACCTCTTGATATAATCAACAACAATAAAATCAATTTCTCCAAAATCATGAATCCTGACGATTATCAAAGAGTTTGGCAAGAGATTAAAGGTACTCTTAAAGACAGAAAATCTTTTGAATTAGAATATAGAATAATCACATCTTTAGGAGAAACTAAATGGGTATGGGAACATGGTATTGGCATTTATGATGAAGATAATAATGTAATTGCTCTAGAGGGTGTAATCATTGACAATGAAGCTCGTAAGCGTGCAGAACAAGAGTTGATCGTTTCTAATCATAGGCTTGAACAACAATCTAAAGAGTTAAAGACAATATTTAATGATGCCCCTGACCCTATGGCAATCCATGATGAAAATGGAAATATCTTAATGATAAACAATGCTTGGGAAGAAAAAACAGGGTATAAACATAAAGAAATAGACACTATTGACAAGTGGACTCAAAAAGTTTCCCCCTCTTATTCTGGTGTGAGAAAAGAGCATATTGAAAATTTATACTCTATTACACAAAAAACAGATGAAGGGGAGTTTGAGATAACTACAAAAAGTGGGGAAAAGCTTATATGGTCATTTAGTTCTGGTCCCTTAAAAACAACCAGTGAAGGAAAAGTTGTTCTAATCTCTTCAGCTAAAGATGTAACAGAATTAAAACATAAAGATGACCTTATAATGATGCAGTCTCGTCATGCTGCTATGGGCGAGATGATTAGCATGATTGCTCATCAATGGCGCCAGCCAATAAGTATAATATCAATGGTTGCAAATAATATATTATTGGATATTGCTCTTGATAATTTTGATGAAACACAGGCTGAAAAAATTTCTCAAAATATTCTAAAACAAACTTCATATTTATCTAAGACTATAGATGACTTTAGAAACTTTTTCAAACCAGATAAAGAAGTCTCAAAAGTAAAACTTCAAGAGATCATTGAAGGGACCATATCTATTGTTAATAATAGTCTTTTAAATAACTCTGTGGAGCTAAGAACTTTTTATGAATCAAACTCAGAAGTAGATGCTTTTCCAAGAGAATTGATGCAGGTATTTGTAAATATCATCAAGAATGCAAAAGATGCTCTTCTTTCAGACAATACAAAAAACCCAATGATAGAAATCAGAATTTATGATGATGATAAATATGTTAATATTGAGATAAGTAATAATGCTCAATCTATAGATGCCGATGTTTTACCAAAGATATTTGAGCCATACTTTACAACTAAAGATGAAAAAACAGGAACAGGGCTTGGATTATATATGAGTAAAATGATTGTGCAAAATCACCTAAATGGAATTATAGAAGCTTATAATATAGAGGATGGAGTTTGTTTTAGGGTAAGACTACTTAAATAATATTATTATACTTACTATATTACAGTCTATGAATATACAATATGATAATATTATTATTATAAATTAGCGAAGAAGGAAACAAGTCATGTTAGATAAGATAAAGACAAAGATCAATTTGCTTAAAGAAAAAGCAGGAAACCTCTCTGTTTTATATGTTGAAGATGAGTTAGAACTTCGTCAAGGAATCAGCTCTTTTTTAAACAAAATTTTTACAAACATCGATACTGCTTCAAATGGTCTAGAAGGCTTAGAGAAGTATACTAATAAAGAATATGACATAGTTATCACAGATATTCAGATGCCAAAGATGAATGGTCTGGAGATGATAAAAAAAATTAAAGAGATAAAAAAACAACAAGAAATAATCGTAGTTTCTGCATATACTGATTCAATTTATTTTACAGAATCAATTAGTCTTGGAGTAACTGGTTACATAATTAAACCTATTGATTTTCCTCAAATCTTAAAAATGCTTGATCAGTCGATTTATAAATTATCTGCATTTCGTGAAAATGAGATGTATAAAGTAAATTTAGAAACAATGGTAAAAGAGAGAACTCAAACAATTCTAACTCTGCAAAATGAAAAAATACAAAACTATCAACACGCAATTCAATCTCTTGTAAAGATGATGGAGGCTAGAGATACTTACACGGGTGGACATAGCCAAAGAGTTGCAGAGTATTCAAAAGACATTGCTCAAGTTATGGGTCTTACGCTTGCAGAATGTAATATGATTTATGAGTCAGGAATACTTCACGATATTGGAAAAATAGTTACACCAGATGCTATTTTACTAAAACCAAATTCTTTAACTCAAGACGAATATTCACTGATTAAAGATCATGTTACAGTAGGCTACAATATACTTAATGAAATACCAATGTATAAGGAACTTGCAGACATAGTACACGCTCATCATGAGCACTATGATGGAAGCGGTTATCCAAAAGGACTTGATGGAGACAGTATTCCAATACTTTCACGTATTTTGGCAGTAGCAGATGCATTTGATGCTATGACAACACAAAGGGTATATAAACCTAGAAAGACTATTTCTCAAGCTATACAAGAGTTAGAAAAGTATAGTGATTCTTGGTATGACCCAAAGGTAATTCAGAGTGCTACAGAAGTTTTTAAATTTGTTGATCTTAAGAACAATGCTAAGCAACTTCCGAGTACTTTTATAGATGATGAGCGTTTTGCATACTTTTATAAAGACCCATTAACACATCTTTATAATCACTACTACCTTGATTTTATTTTACAATCACAAAGAGACTCAAAAAAAGAACTCTATTTAAATGTAGTGTATATAAGAGGCTTTAGCAGATACAACAAAAAACATGGTTGGAGCGAAGGTGACATTATTTTACGTGACTTTAGTGACTACCTAAGAAAAAAATACCATAGTTATCAGCTCTTTCGTATTTTTGGAGATGACTTTGTTCTATTAAGTGAAGAAGATTTCGAACTTGATGTAAATAAAATAAACTCCTTAGCTCTTTTTGAGGCTAACTCTCTTTCTTGTAGCAGTAGATATATAAACCTTCAAAAGACAAATATTCACAGTTTTAAAGATTTGCAATAATAATATTATTAAATTAAAATTTGAAGTATTTTTGCATCTATCCAAGATTAAATCTAAGTAAAGTAACTTCTATTGATTTAGATGTATATGGTTTTGATGTATTTGGACTTAATATCTATATACTCTTTGTAATTTAAGTAATGGAGCAAAAGCTCCATTATCTTTGTTACTTCTTAGAGTTTAGTCTTGATTGATACTCTTCTGGATGTTTACAAACAGGACAAACTTTTAAAGCTTTTTTGCCATAATGAATGTGTCCACAAACTTCACAGATCCAAGCTTCTTCTTCATTTTCACTAATAAACTCAGAATCTGATTCAAGTCTCTCTAAAAGCATTTTGAACATATTTTCATGTTCTACTTCTATTTTACCTATTCCAGTAAATAGTCTTGCTGCTTCTTTATGCCCTTCTTCTTTTGCAATAGCTGCAAAGTCTGGATACATAGTTACATTTTCATAAGACTCACCATCAATAGCAGCTTGAAGATTTTCTTTTGTATTTCCAAAGTTATCTTCAGTTCCACTAGTCATTCTATTTGCTAATGCAAGTTCCATTTTAGCGTGTTGTTTTTCATTGTTAGCAGCTCTTTGAAAGTGTTCTGCTATATCTCTATAACCTTCTTTTTGTGCGACTTTTGCAAAGTACTCATACTTATTTCTAGCTTGTGACTCTCCTGCAAATGATTTCATAAGATTTACAATTGTAAGATTCTCAGTGACCATCTCCATGGCCTGATTACAGCAGTGAAGTTCACCACCACCAACATTTTGTACTTCTACTTCATTACCACATTTATTACATTTATACGATTCATACTGTCTCATTTTCTAATCTCCTGGCTAATCTAAAGGATAATAATTATCTCTTAAAAGAATTGTACTCTTATATTACTTAAAATATTATTTACATAAAGGATAATTTTTATCCTTTATAAGTTTAGCTAAGCATTAACTTTAAAATATAATTTTTATCCTTTAAAGTACTTTGGTGTATAATGTTATTATGATTAATTATACAGATGAACTAAGAAGACATAATTTAAAAGCAACACCGCAAAGATTAGCAATCAGTAATGCACTGCACTCTTATGGACATATTAATATAGATACTCTATACGAAATGATGCTTAAAAAGTTTAGCTCTATCTCTCTCGCTACTATTTACAAGAA
Organism: Sulfurimonas sp.; assembly: GCF_016744025.1. Classification (GTDB taxonomy): domain Bacteria; phylum Campylobacterota; class Campylobacteria; order Campylobacterales; family Sulfurimonadaceae; genus Sulfurimonas. The sequence continues at coordinate 33,051 of NZ_JADGFC010000003.1, read as the reverse complement.
CATAAACCTTATGCTGGAAAACTCTTATGTACAAGAGGTTAAAATTCCGCAAAATAAATCTGTTTATGAACTTACAAAGAGCTATCACTCGCATCTAGTGTGTACAGAATGTGGAGTAGTCGAAGATATAAAATTAAATATGATTCCTCTTTTAAGTGAAGTAACTACTAGTACTACCTTTGAAATATCAAAGACAGATCTTGTATTATCTGGCTTATGTAAGAAATGTCAATAAAAAAATTCTCTAAATTATATTACTTTTAACAACTCCTCAGCACTACTATTATATAATCGCGTATTAATTTTACCAAGAAGGAACCCCATGCGTGGTTATAAAATTTTTGCAGGTACTGCAAGCATAGATTTTGCAAAAGAAATCTGTCAAGTTCTAGATGTCCCATTAGCTAAAGCTGAAACAAAAACATTTAGTGATGGCGAAATATCAGTTCAAATAGCTGAAAGTGTTCGTGGCCGTGATGTCTTTATTGCACAAAGTACAGGTGCTCCATCTAACAATAACCTTATGGAACTACTTATCATGACAGATGCTCTTCGTCGTTCATCTGCTTCAAGTATAACGGCTGTAGTTCCTTACTACGGTTATGCAAGACAAGATAGAAAAGCTGCTCCTCGTGTTCCTATTACAGCAAGATTAGTTGCAGATATGTACGAAACTGCAGGAATTGATAGAGTTGTAACTATCGATCTTCATGCTGGTCAAATCCAAGGATTTTTTAATATTCCTGTTGACAATCTTTACGGTTCAGTTACATTTGAGCACTATATCAAAAGTAAAAACCTTAAAAACCCTATCATCGCTTCTCCGGATATCGGTGGTGTTGCTCGTGCTAGATACTTTGCAAAACGTATGGGTCTAGAGATGGTTATCGTTGATAAACGTCGCGAAAAAGCAAATGAGAGTGAAGTTATGAATATCATAGGTAATGTGGAAGGTTACGATGTTATTATGATTGATGACATGGTAGATACTGCTGGAACTATGGTTAAAGCTGCTACTGCACTTAAAAATAGTGGAGCAACTTCAGTTATGGCTTGTGCTACACACGCTGTTCTTAGTGGAAAAGCATATGAAAATCTAGATCACGGTGAGCTTGATGAACTAATTGTTACAAATACTTTAGAATCACAACCACATAAAAAAATAAAGGTATTAACAGTTGCTCCTCTTTTTGCAGAAGTAATTCGTCGTGTTTACCACAACGAAAGTGTTAATGGCCTTTTTGAATAAGTAGGAATAATTTATTGAAAAACATTAGAAACTTTTCTATCATCGCTCATATAGATCACGGTAAAAGTACTTTAGCAGACCGTATTATCCAAGAGTGTGGCTCAGTTACTGAACGTGAAATGGGTACTCAGATGATGGATACTATGGATATTGAGCAAGAACGTGGTATTACCATTAAAGCTCAAAGTGTTAGACTTGACTATGTAAAAGATGGCCAACACTATATCCTAAACCTTATCGATACTCCGGGCCATGTTGACTTCTCTTATGAAGTTAGTAAGTCGCTTGCTTCTAGTGATGGTGCTCTACTTATCGTAGATGCAGCTCAGGGTGTTGAAGCTCAAACTATCGCAAATGTATACCTAGCACTTGATAATGATCTTGAACTTATTCCAGTAATTAACAAGATAGATCTTCCTGCTGCTGATCCTATAAAAGTTGCTGAAGAGATTGAGACTAGTATCGGGATAGATGCTACAGACGCTTGTTTAGTAAGTGCTAAAACAGGTGTTGGTATTCGTGAACTTATAGATGCAATAGTTGACCGAGTACCTGCCCCTGTTGGTGATACAGAGGCTACTACTAAAGCTATTATTTATGATTCATGGTTTGACCAGTACTTAGGAGCACTTGCTCTTGTGCGTGTTTTTGACGGTCAAGTTAAAAAGGGTCAAACTATTAAGCTTATGAGTAATGGGGAAGAACACCAAATACTAGACCTAATGTATCCTCATCCAATGAAAAAAATCAAGACTAATGCCATAGATTGTGGTGAGATTGGGATTGTCGTTTTAGGGCTTAAAGAAGTTAGTGTAATTAATGTTGGTGATACAATAACAGATGCTAAAAACCCTACACTAGAGCCTGTTGGAAGATATGAACCTGCTAAACCATTTGTGTTTGCTGGTATATATCCAATAGATACAGATGATTTTGAGAATCTCCGTGATGCACTAGATAAATTAAGACTAAATGATAGTTCTCTATCTTACGAACCAGAGACTTCTTTAGCTCTTGGTTTTGGTTTTCGTGTTGGATTTTTAGGTATGCTTCATATGGAAGTTGTAAAAGAGAGACTTGAGCGTGAGTTCAACCTTGATTTAATCGCTTCTGCTCCATCGGTTATTTACCAAGTTTATCTTAGCAATGGTGATAAAGTTACTGTTCATAATCCTTCTCAACTTCCTGAAGTAAATCGCATAGATAGAATTGAAGAACCATACGTTAGAGCAACAGTAATTACTCCAAGTGAATACCTTGGTAACATCATAACTCTTTTAATAAACAAACGTGGTACTCAAAGCAAGATGACTTATCTTAATGAAGATAGAGTTATGCTCGAGTATGAAGTTCCAATGAATGAGATAGTTGTTGACTTTTACGATACTCTAAAATCTATCTCTAAAGGTTATGCTTCATTTGATTATGAGCCAATAGATTTTAGAGTGGGTGACCTTGTTAAACTTGATATAAAAGTATCTGGAGAAGCGGTAGATGCACTAAGCATAGTTGTTCCTCGTAATCAGGCTCTATCTCGTGGTCGTGTATTAGTTAAAAATATGAAAGAGATAATACCTCGTCAACTTTTTGAAGTAGCTGTTCAAGCTTCATTAGGTTCTCAAATTATCGCTAGAGAAACTGTAAAATCTATGGGTAAAAATGTTACTGCCAAGTGTTATGGTGGTGATATTACTCGTAAACGTAAGCTTTTAGAAAAACAAAAAGCTGGTAAAAAACGTATGAAGTCCATAGGAAAAGTACAACTTCCTAGTGAAGCGTTTATGTCTGTTTTAAAGATGGATTAAAAGTGAGAAAAAAGGCTTCTCTTTGCGATAGCAAAAGCTTTAGTGAGAGGAATTGTAATTGGGACTTGTTCCAATTGCAAGGAGACCGACAAATAGATATTATGTCTGTTTTAAAGATGGACTAAGTAATTTCATTATGAAATGTATGTTGTGTGAGAGTTTATCACTCACACACATCTGCTCCTCTTGTCAAGAAACATTTCTTCGCCCTAGCATCTACAAAAGAAAAATCCTTAACAACATCGAAGTTATCTCTTTTTACAAATACAAAGATATAAAAGACTTACTTCATACAAAACATACTGATATTGGCTACTACATATACTCCATCCTTGCAAGTAACTCTTTAAAAGAGTTCGCCAAAAACTTTGAGTACACAGAGACTGTTAGCTCAATTGCGATTGATGATAATATAAAAAGTGGGTATTCTCATACAGCTATTTTAAATAAATCCCTCAAGAGTAAATCTATAAAACCTGAGTTTAATAAACTAAGAGCAAAAAATAGTGTTTCTTATTCTGGTAAGAGTAGAGAGTTTAGACTCAAAAATCCAAGAGATTTTACATTTAAAGATTCTAAAGTAAAAGATATAATACTTGTTGATGACATAATTACAACTGGCTCAACACTCTCTCAGGCTATAGATGCTGTAAATAAAAGTAAATCAAATACTTTGTTTTGTCTAACTTTAGCCGATGCCAGTGTTAAATAGATAAATTAGAAGAGGCCTTTTAGAATATTTCCGACCTCTTTTTCTATAGCTTTTCCTACTTCTTTTTCTATTGCTTTATTTACTTCTTTATTTAGAAGATCTTGCGCACTTATGCTTACTTTCGGTGAAGCTGTCTTACCTTTTAAAGTAACTGATATAGGACTTTTATTTGCAACAATATCTATTTTAGAATCTATTGTTTTTGCCTTTGTATTTAGTTTTGTGTTTTTAGTCTTGATTGATGATGTATTTGATTTTAGATTCATAGATGCCACAATCTTTTCTTTGTTAATATCAGCATTTACATCACCTTTAAAAGTTTCAACATACATATCAATATTTGCATACTGTTTTACAAGAGAGAAAACTTGGTTTTTAGTAAATTTTCCATCTTTTAGTTGACCATCAAATTTACCCTTTTTAGATGCAAGGTTATAATCGAGTTTAGCATCTAGAGATGATTTGAATATCTCAGGATATACCAGCATATGAAGTGCATCTAATGTTTGCACAGAAAGTATATCAGCATGGAAGTCATCATTGTGAAGTTTAGCGTCTATCTTTCCACCAGCAACACTAGAGAGCATAGTTAAGTCCAAGTCATCACCCTTATTTAACTCTCCATTTATTGTCATACTTCCTTTCATACGCTGCTCAGTCGCAAAATAAAGTTTATCAAGCTTAGGAATACTTACTTTATAATCACTACTTATTTTTGAGTTTTTCAAGTTTAATCGAGCTTTTTTTATATTTAATATTGCAAGAGTAGAGTCTAAGTCTATTTTAGTGTCTAAAAAATATCCATCAAGAGTTGTATTTGTAGTCATTTGAAATGCCGTTTGTGGCATTGGTGTTTTAAACTCATATGCCTTTGTCATATACTTTACGTCAAGCAGACCTTTTTTCACACTTGTTATTATCTTACCTTTTAATTTGCCACTTCTTGCATCTGCTATATTTGCATCTAAAGAAAATATTCCATCTGAGTAATGAGGCTGTTTTAACATATATAAAACTTTTGCTAATTTTAGATGTTTTATACTTGCTTTTACACTTGATGGAGTAAATTCTTTTAGTATCGCTTCAAAGCTTGTATTCGACGATGCTACATCACTCTTACCTACAACTGCAAGATTAGATTTTGTGCCTTTAACTGTACCATTTAGCTTAAATGCTCCTCTAAGATCTGCTCCGGTTATAGCTTTTAGAAGTTCTAACTCTTTTATATCAAGTGCATACTTTATATCAGTCTTTAATGGTGTTGGAACAACATTACCTGATGAAGTAATTTTAAAGAGATTTGAAATCAGCTTATATGTATAGTTAACATCATCGCCTTTTAGCTTGGCATCTAAGTTCATTGCAAAGTCTGTACGAGATGGTATAGTTATATTAAAATCATTCTTCATAACTTTACTATTTAATCTGCCTTCTTGCGTATTAAGGATTATATCTCCATCAAGAGCATGAGATTTTATACTTCTAAAGTTCACATCCAAGTTTACATCTGCATTTGCATATGGCGCTTGTGCAGCAGTTTGTAATAGTTGTTCTAGTTTTAAGTTTTTAACCTTGGCAATAATAGAAGTAGGATTAAACTCTGTTAGCTCTACATGATAGCTAGTATCACTAGATGCTACGTCACTTACTCCGTCTATATTTATAAATGCCATATCACCTTTAATATTTCCATTTGTAAAGAATGATTTGTTTAGTTTAATTTTCAAAAGAGGTTTAAGTGCCTTTAAATCCTCAAGTTCTACTTTATAGTCCATGTTAAAAGTTTGTGAGAACAGAGAATATTCTCCTTTTATACTAATAACATTACCTTTACCAATTTCCAAGATAAGATCTAACTCACTCATATTTAAAGAAAACAGTTTTAATTTAGCATCTAATGCTGTTTGCTCTTTTATCTTATTCTGTACGATTGGTCCAACTATAGAATTACCTATAGAGGTAAATGCCAGCACGTAGAGGGCTACAATAAGGCTTATAACAATCGAACTTATCCATATAAAAATTTTCATATATACTCCAAAAAATAGAATTATTAACATAATTCAAATATATGCAATACTACTCAATTTAACTTTAATATTGCATTTTTTAGACTTGATACATAGAGACTAAACTTATCTAACTAATAAAACTAAGGTAATACTTGACATTGTTACACTCAATATGTATAATAGTGTTATCTTTTTAAAATTAAGGAGTGATTTAACAACTATGTCAAACAAAACAGATGAAGAATTACAGACCGAACCTCTAGAAAACGAAGAGGAAAATGCAGAACTTAATGACGACGAAGCGGAAGCAGAAGCGGAAGCAGTTGAGAATGAGTTTGACTTACTTCAAGAAGAGTTAATAGCTCTAAAAGATAAGTATGCAAGAGTACATGCCGATTTTGATAACATCAAGAAAAGACTAGAGAGAGAAAAATATACTGCAGTTGAATACTCAAATGAGAAATTTGCTAAAGATATGATTCCAGTAATGGATGCTCTACAAATGGCAATGACTTCTACAGCTACTGAAGCAAGTGCTGATGAACTTTTAGAAAAACTAAAAGAGGGAATTGAGCTAACAGCTAAACAATTCACTACTTCTTTAGAAAAACATGGTGTTACTATGGTATCTCATGATGAGCCTTTTGATCCAAACATTCACAATGCTGTACAAAGTATAGATAGTGAAGATGTTGAGTCTGGACAAATAGTTCAAACTTTTCAAACTGGATATAAATATAAGAACAGACCACTGCGTGAAGCAATGGTAATAGTGGCGAACTAAGTTCGTAAAAATAAATAAATTTAAATTAAACAAATTAAGGAATTAAAATGAGCAAAGTAATCGGAATAGATTTAGGAACAACAAATTCATGTGTAGCAGTTTATGAGGGTGGTGAAGCTAAAATCATCCCAAATGCAGAAGGTAAAAATACAACTCCATCAGTTGTAGCATTCACAGATAAAGGTGATGTTTTAGTTGGTGATCCAGCAAAACGTCAAGCAATTACAAACCCTGAAAAAACAATCTCTTCAATCAAGAGAATTATGGGTCTTATGATGAATGAAGAAAATGCTAAACAAGCACACGATAAAGTAACTTACAATATCGTTGATAAAGATGGTTCAGCAGCTGTTGATGTTGCAGGTAAGATTTATACTCCTCAAGAAATCTCAGCTAAGATTCTTACAAAACTAAAAGAAGATGCTGAAGCTTATTTAGGTTCTAAAGTAACTGACGCTGTTATAACAGTTCCTGCTTACTTCAATGATGCACAGAGAAAAGCGACAAAAGATGCTGGCACAATCGCTGGTCTTAATGTTCTTCGTATTATCAATGAGCCTACTGCTTCTGCACTTGCTTATGGTTTAGAGAGTAAAGCTGAAGAAAATGTACTTGTTTATGACCTTGGTGGTGGAACATTTGATGTTACAGTTTTAGAAATTTCTGACGGTACTTTTGAAGTTCTTTCAACTGATGGTAATGCTTTTTTAGGTGGTGACGACTTTGATAATAAAATCGTTGATTTCTTAAATGCTGAGTTTAAAAACTCTCATGGTATTGATCTTAAAAATGACAAAATGGCTCTTCAACGTCTAAAAGATTCTGCTGAAAATGCTAAAAAAGAGTTAAGTTCAGCTACTGAAACTGAAATCAACTTACCTTTTATCACTATGACAGAAGCTGGACCACAACATTTAGTTGTAAAACTTACTCGTGCTAAATTTGAAGGTATGATTTCTGAGCTTGTAGAAGAGACTATTGATCACATCAAAGTAGCAATGAAAGAGTCTGGTTTAGATAACAATGAAATCAAAGAGATTATCATGGTTGGTGGTTCAACTCGTGTTCCAGCTGCTCAAGAAGCTGTTTCTAAATACTTCGGTGGTAAAGACTTAAATAAAGGTGTTAACCCTGATGAAGTTGTTGCTGCAGGTGCTGCTATTCAAGGTGGTGTTCTTAGAGGAGATGTTAAAGATGTTCTTCTTCTAGATGTTACTCCATTATCACTTGGTATTGAGACTCTTGGTGGAGTTATGACTAAGATAATTGAAAAAGGAACTACAATTCCTGTTAAAAAATCTCAAGTATTCTCAACTGCAGAAGACAACCAGCCAGCTGTTAGTATTTCAGTAGGTCAAGGTGAAAGAGAATTTGCTAAAGACAATAAGTCTTTAGGTCTGTTTGAGCTTGGTGATATTCCAGCTGCTCCACGTGGTGTACCTCAAATCGAAGTTACATTTGACATCGATGCTAATGGTATCCTAACAGTTTCTTCAACTGATAAAGGTACTGGTAAGTCTCAGTCAATCACAATCTCTGGTTCATCTGGACTAAGTGAAGAAGAAATCAACAAAATGGTTCAAGATGCTGAAGAGAATAAATCAGCAGATGAAGAAAGAAAAGCAATGGTTGATTTAAGAAACCAAGCAGATGCACTTATTGCTCAAACTGAAAAATCAGTTACAGAAATGGGAGAGAAATTAGAAGCAGAAGAAAAAGCTAAAATCGAAACTGCTATAACTGATCTTAAAGAAATCCTAAAAGATGAGTCTGCTACTAAAGAGCAAATCGAAGAGAAAGTAAAAGTACTTACTGAAGCTTCTCACAAGATGGCTGAACAAATGTACAAACAAGAACAAGATCCAGCTGCTGCAGAAGCTGATCAAAAGAAGAAAAAAGATGACGAAGACGTTATCGACGCTGAAATAGAATAATTTCAATATAAATCCAAAGGAATTAACCCCTTTGGATTTATTAACTTCTAACGTTTAAAATCTTTTTTAGCAACTTCTAACGCTTCATTGAAATTCATAATTTTGCCACCAAATTTTTCTTGAAATTTTTCAGCCATTTTCTCATCTAAAAAAGCATACTTACTAACTCTAGTCATAGTACCTCTTTTTTTACTTCCAACAACATAAGAAGCATCTCCAACATGGATTAATTTAAGTGAATCAGCATCCACTACTTGTGGATTTTTAAGAGTGACCCCTTCACCAAGATGATCTTGCAAACAATGTATTGAACAGTACTGTTGGGGTTTGTCTTTATGTTGTGCAACATGACTAGTTTTATAAAACATTACTAAGTTCATTCCGCATCTACTACATGAAGCTTTATCTTTACCACTTTTAACTAGAGTGGCTTCTTGTGAACTTACAGACTGAAACATAGCAGATTTTACATTTGGTTTATTCTCGGGTCCACAACCAATCAAAAGCAGTATTGTAATAGTAGCCATATATAATTTCATCATTTTATATCCTTAATGTTTATTTATGTGCTAATATTAGCACTTAACAATTACACAAGTGTTAATAAGTGACAAATTCATGACAAAAAGTTTAAAATGAAAAATAAAATCAAAAGATACCTTAAAGAAATAGTTATATTTTTTATATTCATAACTATATTAACAAACGCAATTAGTATATATAAAAGTAGTGATTTAAATAAAGAAGCACTTCAAAATATAAATATAACTCTCTTAGATGCAAAGAATTATACTTATCCAAAAGACAAACCAATTCTTATACATTTTTGGGCTACATGGTGTCCTACCTGTAAACTTGAAGCTTCTAATATACAAACTATCTCTGAGAACTTTGAAGTACTTACAATAGCTGTAAGTTCTGGCACGGACAGAGAAGTTAAAAAATATATGCATGAGCACAATTTAAACTATAAAGTTTACAACGACACTAATGGTTTTTTTGCACAAGAGTTCAAAATAGCAGCTTACCCAACAACTTTTATATATGATAAAAATAAAAAGTTAGTATTTAGCGAAGTTGGATTTACAAGTACTTTAGGTTTGTGGCTTAGAATGTGGTTGGCAAGTTTTGATATGTCAGATTTACCAATAGAGTAAAAAAGCTTTGCTTTTCTTAGTCTTTTTCTTCCTCAAGAAAGTCTTCTGGGTCATCTAAACAGTCCATTCCATCGGAGTGATCTTTTACATGTGCACCATATGTATATGTAAGTTCTCCACCTATTTTACCTTGATACATAACTCCAATAGAAATAATTGCCACTAAAATTATTGCAAAAATTTCTATTTTAAAAGATTTTTTATAACAGCCATAAAATTTAATAACTGCTACAATTACCATTCCTATTGCTAAAAAAAATCCAATTTATTTGTGTTGCTTTAAAAGTTCTTGTCCCTCTGCTGAGAGTAACATATAAACTTCTCCTCCATCATATTTTCCACTAAAAAAAGCGACTATAAGAACTATAGATGAAAAAACCATAAAACGAGTAGAGATTTTAGACATTAATTCTGTTTGCTTGTACAAATAAGCTAAACCTAGTATAAAAGAGATTATTGGAAGTGAGACTGCAAAATGAGCTGCTGCTGGATGTAACATATGTAAACCCTTATTTTATTAATAAGGGTATTTTACACTTTATTTTATTGTTAATTCTTATGAAATAGAATTACTTAGTGAGCCTTACACGCACTGATTGCTCGTGAGCAGTCAGTCCTTCTGTATTTGCTATTAGTGCACACTCTTCACCAATTTCATTGATAGCTTTACTTGAAAAAGAGATAATAGAAGTCTTTTTCATAAAATTTTCAACTCCTAATGGAGAGTAAAATTTTGCTGTTCCACCAGTTGGTAAAGTATGATTTGGTCCAGCTACATAATCACCAACAACTTCAGGAGTGTTGTGACCTAAGAAAATTGCACCTGCGTGTTTTATAAATGGTAAATATTCAAAAGCATTATCAGTAGCAACTTCTAAATGCTCAGGAGCGATATCATTCATAAGTTTAATTGCTTCATCCATATCAGATGACACAATAATTGCACCACGTTCTTGTATAGACTTTCTAGCTATCTCTTCACGAGGAAGTTTTTTAAGCCAGTTTTCTATCTCAACTTTTACTTCATCAGCTAATTTTTGTGATGGAGTAATCAAAATAGAACTTGCCATCTCATCGTGTTCAGCTTGAGAGAGCATATCAATTGCTAAGTGATTAGCATTTGCACTATCATCTGCTAGTATTCCTATCTCACTTGGTCCTGCAATCATATCAATGTTTACCTCACCAAAAACCATCTTTTTAGCAGTTGCAACAAAGATATTACCTGGTCCTGTAATAACATCAACCTTAGGAATATTCTCTGTTCCATAAGCCATAGCAGCTATAGCACTAGCACCACCTACCTTGTAAACTTCACTTACACCACAAAGATGGCAAGCAGCAAGTAAAAGTTCATTTGGCTCATTATCAGGCGTTGGAGTACATACAACAATATTCTCAACTCCTGCAACCTGTGCTGGAATAACATTCATTAAAAGTGAAGATGGGTAAGCTGCCTTACCACCGGGAATATAAAGACCTGCACTATCTACAGCCGTTACTTTTTGACCTAAAATAGTTCCATTGTCTTCTGTATCAAACCAAGATTTAGGCTTTTGCTTTTCATGGTACACTTTGATTCTATCGTATGCTAAATGTAGAGCACTCTTTAGCTTAGCATCTATATTATTATATGCTTTACTCATTGATTCTGTTGATATTTTTAAGTCTTCATCACTAACTGGTGTCCAGTTATCAAACTTTGAGATATGCTGTTTAAGTGCTTTATTTTTATCAGTTTTAATCTCGTCTATAATATTTCCAACAATAGCACTTACATTTGCTATATCCATTTTTCCTCTTTGTAAAAGTTCATTAAAACTCTCATTAAAGTCTGGACTGTTTGTATTTGTAAAAATCATTATTATTTTCCTGTCTTCTTGAAGTTGTCAAACTCCGTTTTAACTACAGCTATAGCTTTTAAAAAGTTCTCTGCATCTATTGCACCCATAATTGGTTGATACATAGGTTCACCACTTGGAAGTAAAAACCAGATAGCAGGTGTTCCTGGTTGCCAAAGTTCTTTTGGCATATAATCATTATCATCACTGTATGAAGTGATAGATATAAAGTCTTTGTTTAAAGCTTCAACAACTCTTTTATCTTTTAAAGTGCCATTCTCTAAAATAACACAAAACTTACATGTATGTCTTGATGAGATAAAAAGTACAGGTTTAAAAAACCTAGTTGCTTCTTTAATAGCTGAGTCATAATTTTTAGCCCACTTAACTTCAGATGCCATGATTGTACTAGCAAGTAGAAGTGTTAAGTATATTAATATTTTACGCATATTTTTTTACCTTTTTAAGAAGTTCATTTGAGCACTCTAATGCACTTTTTTTTGTAACGTCTATAACTATATCAGCAAGAGCTAAATACTCTGGACGACGTTCTTTATAAAGTTCTTCAGCTTTTTTCAAATCAGCTAAAAGTGGTCTTTTTTTAAGTTTTTTTGCTGCATTTGGATGATTTTTAATACGTTTAATAATCTTTTCAAACGGAGAATCTAAAAGAATAATAGTAGCTATTTTTTTAAGGTTTTTTTGCTTATAAAAGCCGCCGCCTGTTGAGATAAGTGTATTTTTAATACTTGATTCAAGCCATAAAGCAACATCAAGTTCTAGTTTTCTAAAGTAGCTTTCTCCATCTTCTTCAAATATGTTTTTAACTCTTTTGTTTTCCATACTCTCAATCAAATCGTCAGTATCTATAGCCATATACTCAGAGTTTTTTATAACTTCACGAGCTACACTACCCTTACCTACGCCCATAAAACCTATTAATATAATATTGTTACGACTCGACATTTAGTGTCTCGCTGTATTGAATTTTAATTCTTATCATCTCTATCCTACGTAATTTTAAATGCAAATGTACTAAACTTTAAAAGCACTCATATCAAAGTCTGGTTTAGTTTTTTTGATTCTATTGTATATCAAAACTGGTGCTATGACATTATATTGTAAGATTACCATACTTAGGATAAAACTAAGAGCAGCAATTTTGAGTAATATAGGAATATAAAAGGCAAATATAAAACCAATCAAAGATGCAATAAATAGGAAAAACTGAGCTCTTGCTAAGTTTTTATTTATCATTTCATTCATTGTAGGAATTGTCATATATCCCATAGCATTTAAGTGAAACCAAACAAGAAATGGAATTATTTTATAGAGCATTCCTATCATGATAGATAGTATAAATCCACCACCTAGTAAAATTGCAACCATTACAATATACTCATGCTTAAAGTACTCATCAAAAATCCAAAGAAAAGAACCGAGAGTTAGAGCAATACTCGATACTCTCCAATACCAAACTGTCACATCACTAATAGGACGACGACGAGCACTCATTTTTTTCCATACTGTAGTAGCAAATGCCCAAAAAAACACTGCAATCCACAATTTTCCGACAATAGAATAAGATTGAGCAAATAAACTTGTTAAAAGCCAAATAATAAGACCCACACTAATAAGTAAAACTACTCTTTTTTTGCAAAATTGCTTAAATCTAGGAGCAACGTAAAACATAGGTAATACTTGAAAAGTTACACCAATAATCAAAATACCAGCAAAACCAAATATTCCCCATACGCTATGAACATTAGCAATCACATTTCTATACTGTGCGTAATCAACATCTATATAAGTTAGAAGTAAAAACAGTCCCATTAAAAAAGTAAGAGAAGCAAAAATAAGACTCACACTCATAGCTTTTACAGTGGCATTAAAGTTTTTCACTTTTAAAATTGCCATTGCTATAACAGTTACAATCATTGTAAAACCAACACCTAGCAAAATCAAGGCACTTGTATTGAAAAATGTTGATTCACTCATAAGGCCAAATAACATAGACAAAGTTCCAAAAACTAAAAATAAATGTGCTATTTTAGAGACCGTATTTACTTTTGGAATTTGCACTCCAGCTAATACAGGAAGCATTTGAGTTAGTGAACCAAGCATAACAAAACCCAAAAAACCAATTGTTAGAGCATGTGTTATTACAATAGAGTCGGTTGAATATCTACTCATTAAAACAGTAGAATCACTAAAAAAAATTAAAAAACCAGCAAGTATCGCAAAAAGTGGTGCAGTTAGATAGAACCGCAGTGGTGCAAATATAGGAGGAGCTTGATCTATTGATAAACCATTAAGCTCCATAGTTAAACTCCCTAATACTACTCAACAATCATAAACTCCATCATTTCTACTACTCTTGGTGATTCAGCACTTAAGTGTTGTTGTGCCATCGTATATAGCATCTGCTCTTCTTTCATATTGTGTTGTTGCATTAAAATCATAAGAGTCTCGCTAAGACCAAAAAATTTATCTTTGTTTTCATCTTCTAAAGCCTCAGCCATCTGTTTTACAAGAGCTCTCATTTGAGCATGTTCTTGTCTCATCATTGCTGTTGGACCTTGTGTCATACCAGTCTTAGCTTCAAATTCAGAAAACATTACTCTCTCTTCCATTTGAAAATGTCTCTCACTTGCATTAGCAAATGCTTCATAATCAGACTTAGCATCTGCTAATGACCCACTTGCTTTTTCTTCCATTGCTGCGAAAAAATCATCGCATCTACTATGATCTGCTGTTAAATATTCTTTTATTGTGCTCATTGTTTATACCTTGATTAAATTATTTGTGTATTATATTCAAAATTTATAAAATAGATATTATCACATATCAATCTATTTTGATTATGGCAAAGGAAGATAATTGATTATCCTGAAGTAGCTCAGGACAATCTAGGAGAGTATATTTTTAACTTTAAGAGAATAGATACTTAGTTAAAAATGCGAGCACAGAAGCCCCAATAAGAGGAACACCGTAAAGAAAAGTTGCGAATACTGTAATTAATAGACTTCTTTTAAACTTCAATACAAAAATAATTGAAGAGCCTATAAATGTTGTAACAAATATATATAAAAGTGCTTCTACAAGTCCATATTCTGGACTATATCCAGCAATAGCTACCCCAAGTGAGATTACATAACTAGAAGCAAAAAAGTAAGCTACATTTTTTGATGTGTCATAACGAATAAAACTTTCACCAAGGTCACAATCTTTTACGACTACTTCACCTTCTTCGATACTTTGCTTTTTAGCTTTTATCGCCATATTTTCAAAAAACAAAAAAGTACTAATTGATAAAACAACACCTATAACGATTAATAATGGTAATGATTCCATGATTTGTCCTCCAAATAACTTTAAATTATCTCAAATTGTAACGTCATAATTATACCTTTATATTAATTAAATTTATTAAATAATTTTATGAATTTTTATTTAATATTATTTTCTTAATCTCAACCTTGTAAATACATTCATACTATCTTTCATTTGTTATTTAAACAGCTTTTTACTATAATAGCCATCTTTAAATATAATAGGAATAAATATGAAAAACAAAAAATATATAACTTTAGGTTTCGCTTCTGTAGCAATTGCTATATCTCTACTTTTTTCCGCAAATCTTTTTGCAAAAACTACAGACAGTACAAAAAAAGAAGCTTCTAGACTTCAAGCTTTAGCAAAGTTTACAAAGGTTATCAGTATTGTTGAACAATACAATGTTGATGATGTAACAATTGAAGAGTTGATGGATAAAGCACTTAAAGGGATGATGAACAACCTTGATGCACACTCAAACTTTCTTACTCAAAAAGACTATAAAAACTTAAAAGTACAAACAGATGGTGAGTTTGGTGGACTTGGAATTACTGTTGGTATAAGAGACGGTGCTTTAACAGTTATCGCTCCAATTGAAGGAACTCCTGCAGATAAGGCTGGTCTTAAATCTGGAGATATAATCCTTAAGATAAACAAAGAGTCAACTCTGAATATGACTATTGATGAAGCCGTTGCTATCATGAGAGGAAAGGTTGGCGATCCTATCGAGATTACAATTGTTCGTAAGGGAGAAGCTAAACCACTTCCTGTTAAAATTGTTAGAGGTGTTATTACAATAGAGTCAGTATATACTAAAACTATTGATAAAAATATTCTTTATGTTCGTGTAACTAGTTTTGATAAAAAAGTTGTTGACGATGTTAATAAAGCTATAAAAAAGAAAAAATCTATGACTAATGGAATTATTCTTGATTTAAGAAATAATCCTGGTGGTTTACTTGATCAAGCAGTAGGTCTTGTAGACTTATTTGTAGATGAAGGTGACATTGTTTCTCAAAAAGGTCGTAAAGAGTCTGATAATCAGACATATAAGGCTAAAAAGAGCAACACAGTGACATCTGTTCCTCTAGTAGTTCTAGTTAATGGAGGAAGTGCTTCTGCATCTGAGATTGTTAGTGGAGCATTACAAGATCATAAACGTGGAGTAATACTTGGTGAAAATACTTTTGGAAAAGGTAGTGTTCAAGTAGTGCTTCCTATCACAAAAAAAGAAGCAATCAAACTTACAATAGCTAGATATTATCTTCCAAGTGGAAGAACTATTCAAGCTGTTGGTGTTAAACCAGATATTGATGTTCAACCAGGTGAAGTTAAAAAAGTAGAGAATGGTTTTTCTCTTAAAGAAGCTGATCTTAAAAAACATCTAGAAGAAGAGTTAGTAAAAGTAAATGGCAATGACAAAGATAAAAGTAAAATATCTAAAAAAGCTGAAGAAGATAAGGCTAAAAAAGATATAATCACGCAAGAACAACTATACAAGGATATTCAACTTAAAGAATCAGTTGATATTATCAAAGCATTAATAATCGTAAAAGGATAAAGATTAGAATGGAAAAAAGAGAACTACTGTACGAAGGAAAAGCTAAAAGACTATTTTTAACTGACGATGAGAACTTAGTAATCTCAGAGTTCAAAGATGATTTAACAGCATTTAATGGTGAGAAAAAGTCAAGTGAAGCGGGTAAAGGCGCACTTAACAATAAAATCTCTACTGAACTATTTAAGCTTTTAGAAGCAAATGGCATCCAAACTCACTTTGTAAAGATGTTAGATGATAATCACATGCTTCATACAAAAGTTGATGTAATATTAATCGAAGTAATCGTTCGTAATATTGCAACAGGTAGTTTAAGCCGTAACCTTGGTATAGAAGATGGAAAGATTCTTCCTTTTACTCTTGTAGAATTTGATTATAAAGATGATGATTTAGGTGATCCTAAATTAAATGATCAACACGCTCTTATCTTAGAACTTGTTGATCACCAAGATGAACTTGACAAACTACGTAGAATGGCTAGACAAGTAAATGACATTCTTCGTCCTTACTTTTTTGAAAAAGGTCTTAACCTTGTTGACTTCAAATTAGAGTTTGGAAAAGACTCTAATGGAAATATCATCTTAGTTGATGAAATTTCTCCTGATAATTGTCGTTTTTGGGATGTTGAGAGTGGTGAAAAAATGGATAAAGATAGATTTCGTCAAGGTCTTGGTGGATTAACTGTAGCTTACGAGCAAGTATTAAATAGAATTTTAGGAAAATAATAATGATAAAAGCAATAATAAACGTATCTCTTAAAGCAGGTGTTTTAGATTCTCAAGGTAAAGCTATACATCATGCACTTGACTCACTTCACTTCAATGGTGTAAGTGATGTTCGTGTGGGCAAACAAATCATCCTAAAACTTGACACTCAAGATAAAACAGTAGCCATGACTGATGTAACTAAAATGTGTGAAGAGCTTTTAGCTAACACAGTTATTGAAGATTACGAGATAGAGCTAGTTTAATGAAAGTATCTATCCTTCAATTTCCAGGAACTAACTGTGAATATGACACTCAACATGCATTTGAAGAGTTAGGTGCTGCTACAGAAATTATTTGGCATAAGTCTGAGTCTATTCCAAGCGACACTAATTTACTTGTGGTTGCTGGTGGTTTCTCTTATGGTGACTATTTAAGAAGTGGTGCAATTGCAAGATTTTCTCCTATTATGAAAGCAGTAGAAGTTTATGCAAAAAATGGTGGTAAAATTCTTGGTATCTGTAATGGTTTTCAAGTACTTACTGAAGCCGGTCTTCTTCCTGGTGCCCTAAAAAGAAATAATTCTCTTCATTTTTTATCTAAGCTTCACCACTTAAAAGTTATCAACAATGATAATATTTTCCTAGAGAAATTAAATAACAACGATGTTGTTAATATTCCTATCGCTCACCACGATGGAAACTATTTCATAGATGCAGCTGGACTTAAAGAGTTAGAAGACAACAATCAAATTCTTTTAAAATATACAGATGCTAATGGCGAGATAAAAAATCCTAATGGTAGTGTTGAATCTATTGCTGGTGTATGTAACAAAGAAAAAACTGTATTTGGTCTTATGCCTCATCCAGAACGTGCAATGGAGTCAATTCTTGGAAGCCACGATGGTGTTAAAATGCTTCAAGGGTTTTTAGAAGCGTGATTCGTCTATTTTTTTTAGGGTTGTTATTTTTAACAGCTCTAAGCTCAAATGAAACTACTATAATTGATAATAACAATCTATCAAACACTACACTTGATAAAAATCAAATAATTTCTACTTCTTCTTTACAAAAAGTTTTATACCTTAACTATGAAAAAACACCAGATAGAGTTATAAAGGGAGAGATATTTTCTGTAACTATAAAAACTTTATCAACTATACAAAGTTTTATGGATATAACTTATGAACTTACAAATCAAAAAGGTCTTAAGCTTTTAAATGATATTCCGTACAGAGAAGAAGACTCTAAATACTACTATGACACGTTTTACTTTTTAACAACGACAAGTAATGCATTACTACCAGATTTTACAGCAACCCTACACGACTATAGTGATAAGATTTATAAAGAGACTACTCTAGCAGGTAAAAGACTAAATGTAGTAACTCTAAATCCTAAAAAAGACTTTGCAAATATAGTTGCAGATTCTTTTGAACTACTTGAGTATAAAACTTCTTCTTACGATGATCAATATAATATTGTCGTCTTTGTTGCTACTGGAACTAACTGTGATATAAGTGCATTTGAACTTCAAAATGTTTATAAACAAGGTGCAGAATCTATGACAGAATCTCACTTTGATTCAAAAATAGTTTACTATGCAGTTATAAACAAAGATATAGAAAATTTCTCTTTTTCTTACTTTAACTTAGAAAAAAATAAATTCTCTCTTCTGAATATTCCAATTGTAGTTATTGATGATAGCGTAACAACACAAAGTGATCTTAAACCAAAAGACCAATCTCGTGAGAGACTTAAAATGACTATTGCTGGTGTTGTGGCACTTTTAGCATTTATTTTTATTTTATGGAGAAAGAAGTACATCTACCTAGTCTTTATTATAATTCCATTAGTCTATATAGCTTATTTAGCAGTACCATCAAAGGAAGTATGCATCAAGGTTAGATCTGAAATTTACCTTCTTCCAGTTCATAATGGAACGATATTTGAGAGAACAAGCAGCGTATATCACTTACAAAAAGAGGGAAGTGTGAAAGAGTTTGTAAAAGTAAAACTACAAAATGAAAAAATAGGTTGGGTGAAAAATGAAGACATTTGCACGAATTAGTTGGCTTTTTGCAACTATAAGTATTTTTACTTCTTTGGCATTAATGATAGTACTTTTCTATCTTACTCCAAAACCATACTCTAGAAAAATTGTAGCTTGGGCAATTAGACTCTCACTCTTTTTTACTATAGATTTAGAAGGTGAAGAAGATCCGGAAGCTCAAATGTTTTTATTAAATCATCAAAGTGATTTAGATATAGGCATTACAGAGACTATAACAAGTAGAGATCTTGCATGGGTTGCAAAAAAAGAACTATTTGATATACCATTTTTTGGACTAGCACTAAAACTCCCAGAAGCTATCTCAGTAACTAGAGAGAGTAAAACTTCTTTACTAAAACTTTTAAAAGATGCAAAAGATAGATTAGAAAAAGGCAAAGTTATTACGATGTTTCCAGAAGGAACACGTTCTACTAAGGGTAAAATGTTACCTTTTAAATCTGGTGCAAAAATGCTTGCAGATAAATATAAACTCAAAGTACAGCCAATAGTACTTATGCAAACAGCAAAATACTACAATGTAAAAGACTTTTACTATAAACCGGGTCGAATTAAAGTAATCTATATGGATTCATTTGTTGCTGATAGAAAAAATCCAGATTGGCTAAATAACTTAAGAGTAGAGATGCAAAAGGTGTATGACGATGAGTTGGCAAACAATCCTAGCCATAGGTAGTGGCGGTTTTATCGGTGCTATCTTAAGAGCTTATTTAAATGGTCTTATCTCTCATAAACTTCCACACGATCTTCCATATGGAACACTTGGTGTAAACCTTCTAGGAAGCTTTATAATGGGTATTTTAATCGCATACTTTATGTATACAACTATATTCCCTCTTCAAGCTAAATCTTTTCTCTCTACAGGAATACTCGGAGCACTTACAACTTACTCAACATTTGCTATAGAGAGTTTTTTACTTATAGAAGGTGGTCATATATTTTTAGCCCTCGCTAACATTTCTTTAAATGCTTTTGGAACTGTATTTATGGCTGGCGGTGGATTTTATATCGCTAAGTATTTTTTAAAATAAATATCTACTAAATCATTATAATTTCATCAGCACACCATTGTGCGAGTTCTAAGTCGTGTGTGATAAGTAACATTCCCATATCATTTAAAGAACTCATAAGCATATTCATAACTTCTAACTGAATTACATTATCAAGTGCTGATGTTGGTTCATCTAACAATAAAATATCTGGTTTCATTAGCATAGCTCTTAGAATAGAAGCACGTTGAAGCTGTCCACCTGAGAGTTCATGTGGAAGTTTTAATAGTAACTCAGAGTCAAGATTTAAACTTTTCAAATAACTATCTATTGCATCTGTAGATGCTACGTCTTGTATCTGATTTAGTAGTGAGTAACTTGGGTGAAATGAGCTATATGGGTCTTGATAGACCTCAGATGCAGAAGCACATTCTATAGTCCCACTAATTGGTTTTAGGTTTTTAAGTATCAACTCAAAAAGTGTACTTTTACCTGCTCCACTAGCTCCAACTATAGCTTTTATCTCACCTTTTTTTAGAGTAACACTGAGGTTGTCAAAAAGTAAAGCATCTTTACTGTATCCAAAAGATAAATTTTTGACTTCTAAAATATCACTCAATAATTAACTCTTAGTAAGCGCTAAATATGATTTAGTTAGTTCTTTGTATAAAACGTCTGGTTTGATATCACTGTTATCTTCCCAAATATTTTTCATAACAACATTATCTTCTTTGCCGTTCCAAACTTTAATGTAAGAACCATCTTTATAACCATTATCTTGGCGAAATTGATTTAGGACATTTTTACCAACATATAAACGATATAGACTTTCTAAATCTAAACCACTCATTAGAGTTAGGTCAAAAAAGTCTTCGATTAAAGCTTCAAGATTTAAATCATCTTTACTTAAAGATGCAAGCATTATACTTTCAACTTTTTCTATTACCTCATTTTGAGATGCAAATTTTTTATTTTCAACATCAAGAGAAGGAAAACTATCTAAATTAGAAATATTAATAGCTAAATCTTCAATTCCCCCTCTCAAAGTCTGTGAATAATTCTCAATAGCTAAACTGATAATAAAGTGCCATACATCAACAACTTCTATCTGTAAGTTATCCCAGTCAGGTTCTTGGTTTATACTTTTCCAATGCTTCCATGAAAAGCTATCAACCATCTCTGCACATTCCATATAGATGCATCTCTTCCAGTTAATGTCTTTTCCATTTTTTGTAACACCCTTAGTCCATTTATCTCCATTTGTTGCATCATTTAGTTGAGCTTGGAGTTGTAACATCAATAGTATTTTATCCATAGGTAAGTTCTCTTTTTTGTAAATTAATTCACTTATTTTATCTAATATGCTAGAATTCCCTACTTAAAAAGAGAGATTTATGAAAAGAATTAACTGTAGAAGATGCCAGTATTACTTTGTAACATGGGAAAAAGACAAACCACATGGGTGTAAAGCGTATGGATTTAAATCACTTCAAATACCATCTATAGTAGTTTTTCAAAGCAGCGGAACTGATTGTTCTATGTTTGCACAAAAGGTGAGTGCAAAATAATCTTTTTTCCAAAAACAAGATTATTATCTGTCATTTTTAGATAATCAATCTTTATCTGCCAGAGTTTTGGATTCATAGCAAGGGCATAAGGAAATGTCTTAAAATAGAGTTTTTTTAACATTTTTTCTTCTAAGAATGAAAACCTACCTCTAAACTGCAAACCCTGAATCTTACCAATTGTTTTAGTTTCTAAAACAATACTACCAGCGATATTTGGATTTTGTAAAATATGCTCTATATGTGTAGTCTCTTCACTACTTGCAACTACAAAAGAGACTTCATTTTCATCAAAAGCATAAAAGAGGTTACAAACACTAAGCTCTGAGTTGCAAGAAGTTGCGAGACTTAAAACATGATGCTTATTTATAAAGTTTACTATTTTTTCTAAATCGTCCCTCATGACTTAAGATAAAAACATAAAGTTTTCTAAACCTTCTGCATCTGTTATATTTCTTTTAGCTAACATCATCTGTCCTATATCATCATTTGAGAGCATTTCATACAAGTCACTTGTGCTGTTCATCTTATAATAACTTCGTATGAAGTCTATAGCTACTTTTAGTTTATCTTCTTGAGAACTAAACTTTCTAAATTCTTTATATTCATTCCAATCAAATGTTGCCAATACTATTTCCTATATATAATTACTTTGGATATTTTAGCGAAAGTGCTCGGTCTAAGCGCTTAATTACTTCAAGCATCTTTGTAGTAGAAACTGCAAAGTTAAGTCTCATAAAACCACTTCCCTCTTTACCAAAACTAAGACCTACAGTGAGTCCAAGCTTTGCATCTTGAGTGAAAAACTTTCTAAGTTTACTACTACTTAGATTCATACCTTTACAATCTAACCAAGCTAGATAGGTTGCTTCAATCGGTATAACTTTTATCTTATCATCATACTTTTGACAAAGTGTATTTAGCATTTTAAAGTTACTCATTAGATGCAGCTTTAAATCATCCAACCACTCTTTTCCATCTCTATACGCTACTTCAAAAGCGACATGACTCAAAACAGAGCCTTGTGCAAAATGAACACGGGTATAAGATTTTAAAAATTTCTCTCTTAGTTGTTTATTTGGGATAGCAACACTACTCATAGCAAAACCAGCCATATTAAAAGTCTTACCAACACCGATAGCAGTTACTGTTATATCCCTAGCTTCTTTACTCAAAGATGCAAAAGGAATATGTTTGTTTGGAGCATAAACTAAGTCTGAGTGGATTTCATCACTAAAGACAACAATATTGTGCTCTAAACATATCTCTAAAATCTCTTCAAGTTCTTCTCTCTTCCAAACTCTTCCTACTGGGTTGTGAGGCGAACAAAGAAGAAGCAATTTTGTTTTTTCATCTATTTTAGATTTTAAATCCTCTATATCAAAAACATAGATACCATCTTCATTTTGTTTTAAAGGATTTCTCAATAATTCTCTGTCATTTTCTTTTACACTATAAAAAAATGGAGGATATACAGGAGCTTGAACAATAACCTTATCTCCTACATCACTAAAAGCATCTATTGCAAGACTCATAGATGCAACGACTGAGTGAGAGTAAAGCATATCTTCAAGCTCAAACTTAACACCGTGCTCACTCTTCATCCACTCTATCTGAGCTTGGAATGCCTCAGTAGGAACTTCTTCATAACCGACGATGGAGTGTTCAAGTCTTTTTTTGACTGCATCTATTACAAAATCAGGAGTATCTATATCCATATCTGCAACCCACACAGGTAAGACATCCTCAGTTCCAAATAACTCTTCTCTTAAAGTGTACTTTTCTGCATTTGTGTCTTTTCTGCAATCATGTGTTGAAAAATCGTAACTCATTTTTTATCTCTCTTTAATATTTTTTATATTCATAATACTGATAGCTCTCTTATTTTCTCAAACCAACTTTTTATTTCATCAAAAGAATCCAACTCTTCTAGAAGATCCTTTGTTATCTGCTTTGATAATTTTTCATTTAAAATATTTTTTATTGATTTTTTATCTATATTTTTTGATTTATTATGTATAAAGGATGGTATATCCTCTACATTCCAATCACTTATACTTGACATATCAATATTAAATTCTTTTTCTATCAATGACTTATGTATATAATTCTCTAACTCTCTCTTCTTTGTTAAAAAGCCTATTGATTTATTATCTCTATTATTAACTTTTTCGCAATATTGTTTATATTGGTTGGTACTTTTTGAACCAATATCACTATCATAAATATGTATTTCCATAATATTTGAATCATTTAAATGATGGTTGTCAATCCACTTCTTTAATCTGCTTCCACCTAAATCCATAATAGAAATATTATTCTCTTTTAAATCGATTATTTCTTTCAAATCTTCTATATTTTGGTTTATATTTTTTAAAAATGATATATCGTTTTCACCTTCTACACAAACAATTAGTTTACTTTTCATTATAACAGTAGTATTGAAAAGAATTATTTCTTTAGGTAGTTCCTTTTTAACAAACGGTATATAATCTTTGGGTATTTTAGCATCTAGTTCTAGCAATTTAATTGTATTTTTTGTTTGCGTATAACCATATATTAAAATTTGATAATCAAACAAACTTTTTATTGGATTATTCATTTTTTTATAATAATTTTCATATTCATCTAAGGCATGAGTATATTTTTGTATTTTATACTCATCATCTTTAAATTTTGTGAGATAAGCACTTAACATATTAATAAGATACAAATTATTGAACTCTTTATTCAACAGCTTTCTTAACATTTCATATGTTTTATATGGCTCTTCTTCAAACCATACAATAGCATGTACAAAAGATTGATAATTTTCATATCTTGTTTGTGTTGATTCTACTCCCCAATTTTTATCATTTATCTCTTTTATTCTTTTTGTATACTCATTTAATTTTATATGTTTTTGTTCTCTATCTAAATTACTATCAAAATATATATCTAGTAGCTCTCTTTTGCATATTACTTCTTCATACTCTTTTTTTCTAGATGGATGACCTTTAGTTGCGACATTTTTTTTATAAATATTAAACAAATCACTATTTAATTCTTTGAGCTCTTCATAAACAGAAGCATACATCATAGAATCTTCTAAATCTTTCAAGTATGGAATACTTTCGCTATTGAGATTTTTAGTTATATTATCAAGCTCTTCTTTTATTTTTGTTTTTCTTGACTCAACTAAAGTGTAATTATATAACTGTAAAAAATGCTTAATATTTTTCTTTTTATAAAATGCAGTTGTAAACTCACCAAATAAATAATCATTAAAACTATTTAAAATCTCTAAAAAATCATCTAAAAGTCTATTATCTTGCCAATCAGCAAATACTCCGCTTCTCTCTTCTATTCCTATTTTAATAGCTAGCTTATTTATATACTCAGCCACTATAGGATCTTCTGTTTCTTTATATATTCTCATTAATATTTTAAGATAAAATTCTGATATTTTTCGAGGCATATAAATATCGTTACTATTTAGTTGCTCTTTTATCTTTACAATATCTAAAAGATTTAACCAGTTTTCTTTTTCTTTTGAAAGTGTAAATATCAACCCAAAATTCACTCTTTCTAATATCTCATCATTTATATAAAACTTATCTTCATTGGTCGCTATATCTATGCATTTTTTTATATTATCTAAAATTACAACCGTTATATTATCTATTAAATTACTGTAATCATTATCTGTAACTTTTTGTTTTATATCTAACTGTTCTAAATACCAAGATAATAAAAAATAATCCGTAGAATCAAATTCATCTTGTATTACAAATTTTTCTAATTGTTTATTAACAATGTCTTCTATTATCAAATGAAACAGATATTTTTTTTCATATTCTGATGTTGCAATCTCTATAATGCTTATTTTTTCTAACACTCTTTTTAGAGTATAGGTTGCTTTGTTTTGATGTTTTTTAGTTAATTCACCAATGTGTTCACTAACTAAATAGTTTAATAAATTATAAATAAGCTTACTAAAACTATCTTTATATTGTTCATATTTATAATGTTCAAAAAATATATCAATCAGTTGATTAGCTAGCATCTCTTGCCATTGTTTTATATAATCAGTTTCAATCTGCTTCGGAGAAGAATTAATATTATATAAGTTAAGAAAACCATAAATTGAATATTCTCTTTGTGTCAAAAGATATGAATTAAATTTTATGCTATTGCTTGTCAATATATTTCCCATTATCACATAATCATTAGCACACTCTTTAAGAATTTTATTAATTCTTTCATAACTTTTTTTATATGGATTGTGTGTTTCTAAATTGATTAAAGTATGAAGAAGGTTAACAATAAGACTTGAACCAACATAATAAGTATACTCACGATATTTATCTTCTTTAAAAAAATAAAACAATTCATATATTGAATTAAAATCTTTGGATACTTTTTCGATACTAGAATATCTAATTCTTGTATTTTTATTTAAATCTATCCTTTTTAAAGCTTCTAACCATTCTGTAGATGAAAGTTGATTTTGTATAATATATTCTGTTGCATTATCTAAAAAATGATTTTTTATATCATCATTTTCAAAAGAGAGACTAAACCAGTCATGATAATTATGCCTTGGCAGCTTATTTTTTATAATATCAAGAAATTTTTCAAATGCCTCATCTTTAAATTGATAATATAAAGTAGCATATAATTCACTACTCAAAGCACTTATATCGTGCCATGGATATTCTAAAAAATCATTATGTAACTCTAACTCCACTTTATGTTTTTTATTAAAAGCTTTTATTTGGGCAGAGACATCAGAGATACCAATCTTAACTAATATTGATGAAAACTCTTTAAGTATTTCATCATTAAAGCTATATTCTTGTTTTTTATTATAATCTTCTTTATACAGAGATAATTTTTTTTCTAAATCTACTGAAAGTTCATTTAAATAATTTTGATTTACCATTATTAATTATTTTTTCTTCCAAACACTAACTTGTGAAATAGTATGCTGATACTTTCTAGCTGTCTCTTTAATCACAAAATCCAAATCTTGTACATGAAGGAGTTCAAACTTTTTATCTAAAACAGCTTTTAAAGAATCAAGAGTTTTAACCTCAACTCCATTTGTATCTACATAGCCTCCAAGCCACAACTCTTTTGCAGTTGAACTCTCTTGCCAAGTGTATGGTGATGTAATTATAAGGACTCCATCATCATTTAGTCTCTCATCTATAGTGTCTAAAAATAGTCTAGGATTATAGAGTCTGTCTATCAGATTTGTTGCAATAACTAAATCATAAGAGTTAAAATTTGGCTTTAGATTACAAGCATCACCTTGCCAAAAAGAGACCTTGTCTGTTAAGTTCTCATAACCTAATTCTTCAATACTGACGCACTTATTGCTAAAAAGGCTACCTTCTTCAGATGAACGAAACTTTATCTCTCCCACTTCTTTTAGCTTCGCTCCAACTTGAACAAATCTTACTGAAAAGTCGATTCCTTCAACTTCATCAAAATCTTTTGCAAGCTCATACGTAGCTCTACCTGTTGCACAACCAAGATCAAGCGCCTTGCCTTTTTTGATTGCAAACTTAGATGCTATCTTTGCACACTCTATTGCAAAGTTTTCTACTCCAAAGTGCGTATCTCCATACTGAAACTCACAGTACTGAGAAACAAGTTCATCACTCTCATAAATGTCAATTTCTTCATCACTTATATTTTGTGAGATAACATATCTAAAACCTGCATTTTGAGGAAAGTGTTTTCTAAAAGCGTAACGAGAATGCTTCATAATCAAGTTTCCACTACTTGCCCAAGAAGAACCTAGTATAAGAGAGTGTTTATCATCAAATGTTGGAACTGAAAAATCATCATAAGCTGGATGTATCTCAAAACCTTCAAATCCTCTAATGGGCGTTCTACTCCACTGCCAAACATTTCCTACCACATCATAGATGCCATTAAAACTAAACTCATTTACAGGACATGCACTAGCATAGTGATAGAAGTTAAGATTTGCTCTACTCTCATGAAAATTCGGAAGATCTTGTAGTCTTGATTGATTGTATATTGCTCTATGTTCAGCCTCACTTGGAAGAGAATAAGTAACACCATCTTTTTGACTTTTGTATCTACAGAATGCTTCGGCTTCGAGTGCATTAACATCAACTGGCCAATCTAGTGGCATATCTATAATCGCACTCAATGCTCTATACTTATACTCTGCATCTTCTAAAATCCAAAAAGAAGGGTGTATTGCTCTTGAACTTTTTAAAAAATCAATACCCTCTTCATCCCATAAATCTTCATTTATATATCCACCATCTTTGACAAACTCCATAAATTCGCCATTACTAACAAGATACTTCGATGTTTTAAACTCTTTAACATCCTCTGCATAAGTTCCATACTCGTTATCCCAGCCATAAAGATGATGTTCTTTACTCTTGCCTAGTTCTATATGAGCAGTTTTTATATTTAGCATCTCATTTGTAGGAGCTTGTGAACTGTGAGGACAAAGATTAAATGCCTCAATCTCTTTTACAAATTCTATTGGCATCTGTCTATGAAGTGCAAGCGAAGTCTCTACATGAATTCTTTCATGCTCGATTCCCATAATGATTACCCACATATCAGAGTCTTGTGCTACTGGTAGAGTTAGAGGAAGAGTCATTATCAACTCATTGACCATCTCTCTTACCTTTGCTCTATACTCTCTAACTTCATCAACACTTGGCCATGCATAGTTCTTAGCATCTATATCATCCCAAGACATCTCATCCACACCTACAGCAAAGATAGACTCAAAAGAAGCATCTACTCTTTCTTTTATAATTTTCATATTTATTAGTTTATTTACAAAGAAAGTTGCAGTATGGCCAAAATAAAATATCATAGGATGACGAGTCAGTTCTGATTTTTTATAAAATACATCATCAGTTTTAAGTAGTTCAAATACTTTTTCATAGAGAGTAAAAGTGTTGTTAAAATACTCTTTTATCTCTTGTCTCTTTTTTTGTATATCATTTCCATCAATAGGTACAGGGTACATGCTAAGGTTACTCAAATGAAGCCTTTAAGTTTTAATTACCCTATTGTATCAAAAGGCTTCTTTTAAAAATCAAAGTTATTTAAATAGATTTCTAGAGTAAAACATTCTAAAGTTGTATTTTTTTTTCTTTTAATTTAGAGATTATTGCTTCAATCTGTCTTCTGTGAATAAATGTATGCATAAACATAAATGCACTCCATTCAAAGTTATTAAACTCAACAAACCATGGATGTTTTTTAGTCATCGAGGAGTGCTTTTTAGGAAGTTTGTTTATAAAAGATTCATATGTCTTCATAAATTTTGTAAATGAAATAATAGAATTTTGTGCATTTTCATATGCTTTTACACTCTCAATTGTAATATCTTGTTTCATCTCTTCTTCTTTTGACAAAGTACTTATAACTTTCATTATTCCTAATCCAGTAATATTTAAATGTTCTAAAACCATATTCACAGAGTAGCGTCTACTATCATCTTCTATAGCAAAGACTCTATCTATTATCATTTGTTCTTGTAGACTTTGTTTATCTACACTAGAGACTAATTTTGAAATAAGTCTAACTTCTCTTTTTAAGAGATACAAAGCTATATCCCAAGTAAAAAATATTCTAACAGCTGGTACTAAAATATTTTTAATAAATAAACGCTCAATGTTTGGAAGTCCTGCTCCAGGTTTTTCAAGTTTCATATGTATCTCCTGTGTAAATATAGTTTAACAAATATAAAATATAACTTAAATTTAGAGTAATTACTCTAATTATTAACTATTTAATAGAGTAATTACTCAGACTATGTTATTATCAGTATATGAAAGAGAAGAAAATATCTATAACAAAAGAAAAAATCAAAAGATCTGCAATAGAACTTTTTAACACTAAAGAAACATTATCTATTACTACTAATCATATAGCAAAACATGCTGGCATCTCTTCTGGAAATCTTTATTATCATTATAAAAATAAAGAAGAAATAATAAGAGAAATATATACAGAAATGTCTTCAACATTTGTATCTTTTAATAGTTTTGAAAAAATAGCTACTAGTGAGAATCCTCTTAAAGAATTGTCATTAATGTTTGATATATATGGTGAACTATTTTGGAGTTATAGATTTTTAATGAGAGATTCTGCGGTATTAATGGCAATGGATTCAGAACTAAAAACAATGTTCTCAAAAAACCAAGAAAAAAGAATATCTCAAATCGATGGTTTACTAAGATATCTTATAAGCCAAGATATCTTAGAAGGAATACCAAATGATGAAATACCAATAAGGGCAAAATTGCATTGGTTCATATCGGCTTATTGGCAAGTGTTTACCTCTTCAAGTAGTGAAATTACAAAAGACTCTATAAAAGAGGCAAAAGATATAATATTTAAAATACATATTTATCCTTTTCTTTCTGATAAAGGAAAGAACTTAGTAAATCAATAATCTTGAATTAGGATATAATTTTTTATGAATTTAAATAAAAATCTTATATTAAATAATTTTCCAAACTTAACTCATGCATTTACTACTAAGGATGGAGGAGTTAGTAAATCTCCATTTACTTCTTTAAATCTTGCCTTTCATGTAGAAGATAGTCTTAATGATGTTATTAAAAATCACGATAAGCTTGCATCTAAGCTAAACTACGAGAGAAGAACACTAGTTCATATGAAGCAGATACACTCAGATGCAGTGCATATAGTAAGTGATATAGATAACTTTGATAATCCACCTACTTGTGATGCTCTTATTACTGATAAAACAAATGTTCCTCTTATGGTTATGGTTGCAGATTGTAGTCCTATCCTATTTTACGATTCAAAAAAAGAAGTTATTGCAGTTGCTCATGCTGGAAGACAAGGTGCTTTTAAAAACATAGTTCAAAATGTTATTAACTCCTTTGTAAATATATACGGCTCAGATGCCAAAGATATATCAGCAAGTGTTGGAGCAAGCATAGGAGTTTGTTGTTATGAAGTCGGAGCTGAGATTTATGATGAAGCAAAAGAGTTAGGTTTAAAATACTCAATGCAAAAAAGAGAAGATAGTTTTTATCTTGATGTAAGTGCAATATTAAAAACTCAACTCTTGGCATCTGGAATCAAAAAAGAGAATATTGAGATTTCTAAAGAGTGTAGTTGTTGCAAAAATGAGAAATATTTCTCTTACAGAGCAGATGCAAATACTGGAAGATTTGCCGGTATATTAATGATGAAGGAATAAACAATGGATATATTTTTACAAGAAGCGATAAAAGAAGCAAAAAAAGGTTTAGATGAGGGTGGAATTCCAATAGGTTCTGTACTTGTAATAGACGATAAAATAGTTGGACAAGGTCACAATAGACGTGTTCAAAACTCAAGTAGCATCTTACATGCTGAAATGGACTGTTTAGAAAATGCAGGACGACTTAAAGCAAGTGATTATAAAAGAGCAACTATATACTCAACTCTATCTCCGTGTGATATGTGTAGTGGAGCAATACTTTTATATGGAATCAAAAGAGTCATAATCGGAGAAAACAAAACCTTTAAAGGCCCAGAAGAGTATGTTAGATCAAGAGGTATAGAAGTTGAAGTTGTCAACAACAAAGAGTGTTGCCAGATAATGGAATCTTTTATACAAACTTCTCCAGAGCTATGGAATGAAGATATAGGTAAATAAAAAATACTGCTAAAGGTTAATACTATGGGAATACATATACATCATAATAAGCTTGCTGACTTAAGAGAAAAAATAATATCACGAAAAAAACAGATTGAACGTCTATCTGATACTACTGGTCAAGCAAAAAAGATATTTGAAGATTACATTCAACCTATTATGAATATCTATCAGCCTATTATTTCGCCATTAGCTAGTCACAATACTAATCTATTTTATAGGGCACGTAAATGTTTAGATGATGAGCCTTTTAGCCATGTTAAAGACTTATACAATCCACCAAACCCATCAGGAAGAGCATTTTCATCTGTAAGCAAACCAACATTATATGGATCATCTTCTATGCAAACTAGTTTGGCAGAAATAGAAGTAAAAATAGGAGACTTAGTAAATATTGCAATTTTTGATTACACTCAAATAATGAAAGATGACTTTTGGTTTGTTGGACAACTTGGAATATTTTATAAATCACAAGAAGAGACTAGATATCTAGAAAATGTAAGTATTTTACATAAACTATTTAATAATGAAGAAGACGTTCTTATATCACTTGTGTTTAAAGACTTGCTTATCAATGAAATATTCTCAACTCTCTCATCTGATGAAGATAGATATGAACTAAATCAGTTTTTAATTGAAAATATTGAAAACTCAATTTCAAAAGACAGAAGATTTAATGGGGTTTTATTTATTAGTACAAAAGACGCGCCAGGTGTAAATTTTGCGATATACGGAGAAGCTATAAAAGATTTAAAACTTAGTAAAGTCAACTTAATTAAGATAACTAGTATAGATGATTATGGATGTATTGGGTATAAGCATCTACAAAGTTTGTCTTCTAAAGATGGTAATTTAAATTGGAATAAAAATATTTAAGAAATATAAATTAACTTTTATCTTTTAGTTTTTCTAGCTATTTTAATTACCTGTGACAACTCTTTTGTTTGTAAATCATACCCTTCTATAAAATACAACTTATCAACAGCTTTAAAAGAGTCTGAACTTTCAACAGATCGATCATATATTTCTGCAGCTGTTTTATCAAAGCATTCATAAGGATTACCATCCATATCTTGCCCTCTTGCGTAACTTCTGCCTATTCTAATATCTATTAAGCGATTATGTACTTCAACTTTGATTTTTTCTTTTTTCTTAAATAGCTTAAACAATTTGTGCCTTTAATTTGTAACATAATTTTTAGTAGTATTTATGGTCTCCCTACGTGGACTCGAACCACGAGCTATCCCTTAGGAGGGGACTGCTTTATCCAGTTAAGCGATAAGGAGATATGTTACATTAAATCAATGCCGTGAGTGTCATTAATTTAATCTACATTTGTTTTAGTTTGAGAGGATTATCTACTTAGTTTGAAGATAAGTATTTTTTTGCAACTTCTACATTTAGTCCAGCTTTACTAGAAGCTATTTCAATGTTTTCATGGTTATCTAATAATCTTAAAAGTACTTTTACTCTTTGATTCTGATTTACATTTTTGATTGGCATGTGTTTTCCTTTTTGTTTTTAATTCGCCAATTCTAAAATCAAGTGCAATTTTTTGAAAGTAAGTCGCCAATTCTAAAATCAAGTGCAATTTTTTGAAAGTAAGTTGAAAGATAGGATTAATCGATAATCTGCTAATCTTATTCGACCAAAAACAAAGAAGTA
>NZ_JADGFC010000225.1 GCF_016744025.1 Sulfurimonas sp. | reverse complement strand
TTTATTTCCGATGTCTAGTACTTCTCCTGATTTTATATCTATATGTGAGAGTAAAAAACTTACTGTTGGGATTGAGTCTATAGCGTTACGGACAAGGAGATTGTTGTTGGCATTTTTTATGTTGAAGGTTTGTCCATCATTTGAAACTTTATCTACTAAGTTTGCTTTATTGTTTAGCACATCATTTATGATTGCCGCTTCTGCTTCTTTGGTATTTGCTGATACTGTGGCTGTCTTATTTGTAGAATCAATTTTTAGATATTCTTTAAGCGTTGTATCTCCAAATAGTTCTACTTTTGATTCTTTTGAGGCGATATAGTTTATTGAATTTAGCTCTTGGTTGAAATTGGTTGTTGTTATGATTATGCCATTCTTATCTCTTTTTAATTCTGTTATTTCACTTTCACCACTACCATAACCAAACCAACTTTTAACCATATCGTATAGACTAGCCACAGACTCCGAACCTGCTGTTGAGAGAACTACACCTGATGTAACTCCTATACCTATAACTACAGGAGCTGATAAAGTAGCACCAAAACCTGCTGCAAATGCTACAATAGCCTCAGTTACAGTAACAGCTGCTGCACCACCTGCCCAGCTTCCACCAACTTTTGCAACTCCTCTAAATTTATCATCTTCTTGTACAATTGTAACTAATGCAGTAGCAACACCTCCCCCTTTCATTCCATACTTTATTTGTACTTTTGTATCAAGTTTAAATTTAGAGTATTTGTCAACATAAATATTAGTTCCATTAGTTGCCATACTTATACTATCTTGTGTACCATTTATAACTGTATATTCATACTCATTCCCATCAATTATTACTGTTGCCATTATTTAACTCCTCTTTTATGTTTATATTTGGACAAATTTTTTCAATTTGTTTATCATCTTGTTTACTTATCATTTTGCCTAAACCAATACCTTTGGTTTTTAAAAAATCTTCATTTTTTAATAACCATCTTTTAGAATTTATATAGTCAATTAAATACTCATTTTTATCTATTTCACAAAAATTCTGTATTTCTAAATATCCTTTTTTAATAACTAAATAATCAAATATTATATTTACTATTTTATGAATCCGACTATTTTCCCAATACTGTGATGCTTCAGCACTTTTTGCATTAGCATAAGCTTTTGGATATTTATTTTTATAAATTTTTTCCATTTGCTTTATCCACTTATATATTTTAAACAACCTCTTATGCAGTCTTACATCCTGATACATTTTATAGATATTTAACTTTGATTCTGAACTCAAAACACTATCTATTCCGTCTGGGTTTTTCACCCAATAGGCTGTGAAATTTGATACAAATAGAGCCGTTAGGTTATTAAAAGCCGCTAATCTTATTTCATTGAATTCTTTATCTTTTGTTTCGTATTTAACCATTGCTTCTATAGTTTGCCAAGATTCTTCATTAAATTTCCTTACTTCACCAAAAGTATATTGTTTACTACTATAAAGAATGATTCCTCCACCATTTGGTTCAACATAAGTTCTAAGTCTAAATATATACCACCCCAAATACTTTTCTGCATCATCATCAGGAAGATTCTCTTGCCATTTTTTTACAAAGTAATCTTGTAAACCAATGATAGGTTTCATAATAAAACTTCGCTCATCTATAAAAGGAAGTTTTGTAAGAATTGTTCCATAAACCAACATCATATTTGCAGGTATCAACCACTCTTTTGCTTTGGGATAAGGTTGTTCATCATATATCCATTTAGCCCTTTCTTGAAAATAAAAACCAATATTTCCAACAAAAAAGATAATAATAAACAACAATAAAGCAGATTTTCTTTTTTTCTTTTTTAAAAAACTATTTTCTTCACTTCCCATACCAAACCTCCTTTACATGTAAACATCTTTTTTTTCTCATATTTGCCCCTTTTTGTTTTATCCTTTTCTTTACATGTAAAGGTTCTTTCAAGCCCTTACATGTAGAGAAATTGTTTTATTGATATTTATTATCAAAGTTTATTATATCTTAAATTATTATCTTTTTATCATATTATTCCATTTTGAAATATTTTTATGCTACTTTTTTCAGAAAGCTATATCTATTATTTTTATTATCTATGACTCCACTACCACCTTCAAGATAGTCATTTCCTTTACCGCCATTTATGGTGTCGTCTCCTTCTCCTGCTTCCAATATATCGTTTCCATCTCCTCCTATTATTTTATCATTACCTTTTTTTGCAACAATATGGTCATTACTAGAAGTTCCATTTAACTCATCATCTCCATTAGTTGCAATGTTCTTCATA
>NZ_JADGFC010000099.1 GCF_016744025.1 Sulfurimonas sp. | reverse complement strand
AGAAAATCCTTTTCAACAATTGTCTCTCCAAGTTTTTTGGCAATTGCATCTTTTTCATATTGAAGAGTTTCAATCTCATCTTTATATTCTTTTACAACTCTACTTTTGTCAAATGCTAAACTCATATTTTCAAGAAACTGTTTTTTCCAATTTCTCAAACTCAAAGGTAAAACTCCATATGCACTGGCAATCTCATTAACAGTTTTCTCACCCTCTAAAACTTCCAGTACTAATTTTGCTTTAAAATCTGCATTGTAACTTTTTCTTTTTACACTCATATTTAATCCCTATATTTTCTATTTCAATTTTATCATTTTTGAAATAAGAAAACAAATTTTACTGGTTCAGTTTTAGGGGTTCATTATAGTTAGTATTTCTTGGTAAATTCCACAATCATTCCACAATTATTTTATATACTCCTTTTATAACAACTAAGGAGAACAAGATGAAAACAATTAATAAAGTTTTACTAGGTTTAGCAATAGTAGGTTCACTTACAATAGCAGCAGCAGATGGTGCAAGTTTATATAAAAGCTGTGCTTCATGTCATGGTGCAACAGGTGAGAAAAAAGCTTTAGGTAGATCAGCAATCATAAAAGGTTGGCAAGCTACAAAAACGATTGAAGCCTTAAATGGATATAAAGCTGGAACTTATGGTGGAGCGATGAAAGGTTTAATGAAAGGGCAGGTTAAAGCATTAGATGATTCACAGATTGAAGCTTTAACAAAATATATACAAATACAAAAATAACAAATAAGAAGCTAACTTCACTCTTGAAAAGTTATATTCTTATTTTCTTTATATATCTATAAATTGAAGGTTCAGACATTTGCAGTTTTGTTGCAACTTCTTGTACTGAACCTCTTATGTTAAATACTCCACAATCATCTAGTGCTGCAATAACATCTGTTTTTTCATTTGTAGACATTCTATTTGGTATAACATCAAACTCTTTTATTATTGCATCTATCTTATTTAGTGTTAACTCTTTTGGGTCAGAATTGAGATTTTCTTTAATTGTATTTAGTGATAAAGTTTTATCATCTACGTAGTTTGGAAGTAAAGATGTTAAAAATGATAATGACTTTTTTACTTCATGATAATCAGAATTTAAACATAAAGCGCCGATTATTTTATTTGTTTCATCTCTAATAAAATAAGTAGATGAGTATAAAAATCTTCCCTCTACTGTCTTAGAATTGTAGTTAGATATAAATTGTTTGTCGCCTTTAGATTCAGTAGCTAAAAAGTCTATAACTAAATCTGTTACCGAGTCTCCAATCTTTCTACCGCTTATATGACCATTGATTATATGCACGATAGACTTATCATAGCTTATCAAATCATGTAATAAAATTTCTGTGTTACTCCCTAGAACTTCTCCTAAAAAGTCAGCAATAGAAATAAATCTTTTAATATGTTGATTCAAAAATATCCTTAACATTATAATATGTTTCATTATAAGATATTAATAATAAATTGTCAAATTGTAATAATAAATACTTATCAATTGATGATAAAAAGACTTTACATTGATAATAAATTATTATACAATGCTTGTATCGAAAAAAAATTATCATAAAAAAGGCATCAAGATGAAAGCTATAAACTCAACAAAAGCACCAAGTGCAATCGGACCATATTCACAAGCAGTAAGCAAAGATGGAATTGTTTATGTATCTGGACAATTACCAATTGATGAAACAACTGGAGAATTTGCTGGAGTAGATATTGCTTCACAAGCAAAGCAATCTTTAGAAAATACAAAATATATTTTAGAAGAAGCTGGTTTAGAAATGAAAGATATTATTAAAACTACAATATTATTGAAAAATATAGAAGATTTTGCTGTGGTAAATGAAATTTATGGACAATTTTTCACTGCTCCTTTTCCCGCTCGTGCAACTTATGAAGTGGCTAGATTACCAAAAGACGCTCTAATTGAAATAGAATCAATCGCAAAAAAATAAAATAAGAGAAGCAAAAATGAAAAAAGATATTATTGTAGTAGGCGGTGGATGTATAGGGCTTATGTCTGCTTACTGCTTATTAAAAAGTGGAAGAAGTGTTACTGTAATAGAAAAAGATGATATTACAAATGGTACATCTTTTGGTAATGCTGGATTGTTGTCTGCTTTTAAAAAGGCACCGCTAAGCGTTCCTGGGGCTATCCCTGATACTTTGAAATTAATGCTAAAAGGGGAATCTCCTGCTAGTGTACATCCTGTCTTTGATTTAAACTTATTTAAATGGCTTATAAAGTTTGCAGCAAGTTCAACTCAAGCTAGATTAAAAAGAACACTCGCACTATTTGAAAGATATGGGCGAATTAGTTTAGATATGTATGAAAATATGGTCAAGGAAGATGAAATGGATTTTCATTTTTGTAAAGACGGTTTACTGATGATATATACAGAAGAAAAAACTTTTGATGAAAAAGCTGCTCATTGTAATAATCCTGACGCATATGAGATACTTTCAAAAGAGAAAACAAAAGAGTATATGCCAATTTTAAATGATAAAGTTATTGGGTCAATCTTATTAAAAGAAAATGGGCATATTGATCCTGGTGAATTTATGCTTGAGTTGAAAAAGTTCTTAGAAAACAAAGGTGTAGAGTTTTTATTAAATGAAGAAGTAACAAGATTAGAATTTGAAGGTTCAAAAGTTAGTAAGATCATTACATCTAAAGATGAGTATGAGGCTGAAACTTTTATTTTATCTACTGGTGCTGATGCTACTTTAGCAAAACAAGCAAAAAATAAATTTTTAATGACTCCTGCAAAAGGGTATAGTATTACTTTTAAAATGGATGATTCTTTAAAGCCTAAAACTTCTTCTTTATTTGCAGACTTGTTTATCGCGATGACTCCAAGAAGAGATACTGTTAGAATGACTTCTAAACTTGAACTTGGAACAACTAATCCAGAAATAGTTAGAAAGCAAATTGATAGTATTCATAAAAATCTTGGACAATACACAAATGACTTTGTAAAAGAAGAGATGGTTGAATGGACTGGTTTTAGACCTTTAACACCAAATGATATGCCAATAATTGGATATGACGAAAGATATGATAATCTTGTTCATGCAACAGGATTAGGATGGCTTGGAATCACTTTTGCACCTGCAATTGGAAAAATTATTAATGATGTTATTACTGTTGATAAAAAGAACAGTACAAATGAGGATATTTTATTATTCTCAGCTTTTTATCAAGGATAGATATTAAGTAAAAAAAGATGTGTTAATTGAGTTTATTTCTAAAGATGTATATAAAAATAAAAAAGGCGAAGATATAATGAAAATGTTTAAAAATGGGCTATTTTACATAGCAATGTTATGTATACCAAGTATTACTTTTGCAGAGGAAGCCATAGGTATTGATCAGAAAATTGATCAATTTTTTAGTACTTATTTAGGTTGGTTCGCCAGTACAATATTTTATGGAATAAAGATAGAAGATGGAGTTACATTCCCATTAATAGTAGGATGGTTGATTCTTGCTGCAATTATATTTACTTTTTATTTTGGTTTTAACCAATTCCAAAGATTTGGATTATCTATTGACATTGTTCGTGGAAAATTTTCAAATCCAGAGCATAAAGAGCCAGGTGAAGTTTCACATTTTCAAGCACTTACAACTGCATTATCAGGTACTATTGGTCTTGGAAATATTGCTGGAGTAGGGGTTGCTTTAGCAATCGGTGGCCCAGGTGCAACTTTTTGGATGATACTTTCTGGTCTATTTGGAATGGCATCAAAATTTACAGAGTGTACATTAGGTGTAAAATATAGAAATGAGAATGCGGATGGAACAGTATCAGGTGGTCCAATGTATTATCTATCAAAAGGATTTAAAGAAAAAGGGTATGCAAAAACTGGTAAATACTTAGCGATTGGTTTTGCAATTATGACAATATTTTCTTCACTTGGTGCAGGAAACTTGTTCCAAGGTAATCAAGCAAATGCAATGCTAGTTCAAACATTTGGAATAGCTCCTGGTTATGGTTGGGTTACTGGTGTTGTTTTGGCTGTTCTTGTTGGAGGAGTTATTATAGGTGGTATGCCTTCTATTGGATCAGTAACTTCAAAACTAGTTCCATTTATGGGAACTTTATATGTGGTAATGACACTTATTGTATTAATTTCTCATTATGATCAAATTGGAGGTGCAATTGAACAAATATTTACTGGAGCATTTACCGGTGCTGGAGTTGCAGGTGGTTTTGTTGGAGCCTTAATTCAAGGATTAAAAAGAGCTACTTTCTCAAATGAAGCAGGTGTTGGATCAACTGCAATTGCCCATTCAGCTGCAAAAACTGACGAACCTATATCCGAAGGCTTTGTTTCTTTACTTGAACCGTTCATCGATACAGTTCTTATTTGTACTATGACAGCTTTAGTTATTACTATCTCAGGAATGAACACAGGAGAATTAAGTGGAGTTAACTTGACTTCTGCTGCTTTTACAGAAACTTCAGCTATTTTTGAGTACTTATTGGCACTTGTTGTCGTGATGTTTGCATTTTCAACAATGATTTCATGGTCATACTACGGACTAAAAGCATGGACTTATCTTTTTGGTGAAGGTAAAAAAACTGAACTTGTTTATAAAGGAATGTTTTGCTCATTCGTAGTTGTTGGTACAAGTATCAGTCTTAGTGCTGCTATAGATTTCTCAGATGCTGCGATGTTTGCAATGTCTATATTTAACATCATTGGATTATACTTCTTAATGCCAATCGTTAAAGCTGAGTTAAAATCTTTTATTGCTAGAGTTGATTCAGGTGAAATAAAAAAATATAGATAAATTTCTAAACATAAACAAGCAAAAGGAGGATAATACTTCCTTTTGTTTCTTATATTTTTACAAAGTTAATAAAAATTTTGAGGTTCTTTTTATTGACTCTATAAGAATATAAACTAATAGTTTATTACCAATAATAGGATGCAGTTCAATGAAATTATCAAGACCAGTTTGGGCTGAAATAAATTTAGATAATTTAGCTCATAATATGAGAGAAGTCAGAAGAGTTACAAACAAGAAGTCTAAGGTAGCCGCAGTTATAAAAGCTGATGGTTATGGACATGGTGCAGTGGCTATTGGGCAAACATTATTAGATAATGGCGCAGATATATTTGCAGTTGCTACCTTATCAGAAGCCATACAGCTAAGAGCTTCTTTT
Source organism: Sulfurimonas sp. (assembly GCF_016744025.1). Lineage (GTDB taxonomy): Bacteria > Campylobacterota > Campylobacteria > Campylobacterales > Sulfurimonadaceae > Sulfurimonas. The sequence goes on along the minus strand of NZ_JADGFC010000099.1, from coordinate 4,940 downwards.
GCTGATGTAGAAATTATGATTTTGGGTTACACACCTGAAAACCTGGCAGAAGATGTAGTTCAAAACAATATTATTCAAACAATTTATTCTATAGAACAAGCTAAAGAATTCTCTAGAGTTGCTGTGTCTTTAAACAAAGATATTACAGTACATATCAAAGTAGATACAGGTATGAATCGTTTAGGAATGTCAACTAGCGATGATTCTATAGATGAAACTATAGAAGATATTTTAAAAATTAGTAAGCTTGAGCATTTAGTCTTAGAAGGGATGTTTACACATTTTGCAGTAGCAGATGAGATTGATAAGAAATTCACTATGCAGCAGGTCGAAAAATATAAATATATTGTAAATGACTTAGAAAAAAAAGGATTGTATATTCCTATAAAACATGTTTCAAATAGTGCAACTATAATTGATTTACCTAAATTAAATTTTGATATGATTCGTGCTGGGATAATGCTTTATGGCTTATACCCTTCTAAAAATGTTAAGCACAATGTAGTTGATTTAAAAGAAGTTATGTGCTTAAAGGCAAAAGTTTCTCAGATTAAAGATTTGGAAGCTGGTTCTTGTGTTGGTTATGGACTAAAATATAAAAGTGATACAAAATCACGTATAGCAACTTTACCAGTAGGTTATGCGGATGGTTATACTCGTATGCTATCTGGAAAAGCTATGGTTATGATAAATGGGCAAAAAGTTCCAGTTTGTGGAAATATATGCATGGATCAATGTATTATTGACGTAACAAATATTGATACTAACCTTGGAGATGAAGTCGTGCTTTTTGGTTGTAATAATTTAAATGGAGTCTCAATCGATGATGTAGCTGAGTTGTTAAATACTATCAATTATGAAATTGTATGTATGATTAATAAACGAGTTCCTAGAGTGTATATTAAAAACGATAAGGTCATAGATGCTAAAGACTATGTTCTGATTCTAAGCAACAGATAAAATTTACTAATAAATACTTACTTCTCTACATTATAATAGTTTCTAATCTCACCTTCTAACTCATTAGAGACTATATAAACTTCAATCATTTACCTTTAAAACTACATGAAAATAGAAATCACTTTAATTTACCCATATTATTAAGCCATATTAAAAATAACTTATCATTAAGTAAATCATAAGTAAAATTTATATAGTCTTCTTTTATTATATTTTTATCACAATAATGACTTAATTAATATAAAATCATATTTTAAATTTTTCTCAAAATCTTATCCAAAATCTTAGTAGTCAAAACTCTTTTAAATCCACCCAATAGATGAGTGGCAAGAGTGTTATAATATCTAGGTTGTGGTTTTTTAGCTTCAAGTGCATGAAGTATATTTTTTATTACAACCTCTGATCCTTTTGTAAAAGGATCATTTTCTTTCTCTTTTACAGTGAGTAACTCTTCATTGTAAGCTTTTTCAAAAATACTACCTTCTGAGATAACATTCTTTTTAAACATCTTGATAGCATTTTTTCTAAAGTCTGAGCTTACTGGTCCTGTGTTTATAGTACAAACATGTATATTCGTCTCCATTAGCTCTAGGCGAAGTGTGTCACACAAACCTTCGATGGCATATTTTGAAGCGTTGTAAGCTCCGCGAAAACGAAGTGAGATGATTCCTAAAACAGAAGAGTGTTGAATAACTCTTCCATAACCTTGTTTTCTCATAATCTTTAAAGCTTGATGTGTTAGTTCATGTAGTCCAAAGAAGTTTGTCTCAAACTGCTCTCTTAAAACATCCGTAGTTATATCTTCTACCGCACCAGCTTGACCATATCCAGCATTGTTAAAGACTGCATAAAGTTCTGAGTCATCTTTAGTTATCTCACTTAAAACTCTTGAAATATCTTCAGCGTTAGTAACATCAAGAAGATAAGCCTCTAATCCTTCTTCTTGAAGTCTCTTTACATCTTTTACATCTCTAGCACTTGCATAAACCTTGTATCCATTTTTATGTAAGTAATGGGCTGTGTAATAACCAATACCACTAGAACAACCTGTTATAAGAATGTTCTTCATTTCTTCATAATCTCATAAGGTCTTTTTGTCTCACGAATTACCTCATCCACACTCATATTACGTGATTTACGAATGAACTCTTTGCCATCAAGAAAGATAAGTATTGTAGGAATTGCAAATACATTAAAATGAGGAGCAATTTCTTCACTCTTTGAGATATCAACACTCTCTACCTTAAAGTCATCAAAGTTAGCATCTAAAGCTTCTAAGAGTTTAGGTTTAAGTGCATGACACACATTACATGTAGGTGCTGAGAAGTAGACCATAACAGCCATATTTTTTTCTATAGTTTTATTTATATTTTCAATTGTTTGCATAAGTTGATTATATTATAATACCACTATGAGTTCAATAATATTTTCAATTCTCGGTATATATATCTTTATAGTCCTTGGCTTCATAGCAAAGATGAGTTTTAAAGAACAAATCGACGATAAAACTATCACACTAATCAATGTCTACTTCTTACAAGTTTTTTAACTTTTTGGGGACTTCTTATCCGTCCTATAGATATAACACTCTTCTACGCTCCTAGCATCTATCTTGGCATCGTAGTAGTACTTCTTTTAGTCTCTGTAATAGTTGCAAAAAAACTTTTTGAATCTCCAAAAGAGCACTCTATTGCAACAGTTGCAGCAATCATTGGTAACACTGGAAATCTTGGAATACCTATAAACATAGCTATCTTTGGTGAAGAGTCTATTCCATATACGACAGTGATAAACCTTATGAATGTTTTTGTTGTTTATACAGTAGGTGTGTTTTACTATTCACGTGGAAGCTTCGATACTAAAACATCTTTAAAAAACATTGTAAAACTTCCTATACTTTGGGCAGCGATACTTGCAATAACACTTAGCATCTATGGTTATAAACCTTCAGGTATAGTTCTTAACACTCTTATGATGGGAGCTTACGCTTCTATGACTATGCAACTCTTTTTGTTTGGTATCTATATATATGGAACCAAGATTCAAGAGATAAGTAAGACCTTAGTTCTTTGGGTTTTAACCTTTAAGTTTATACTACTTCCGGCTATTGCTTTTTTAGTTTTAATAAATATAGAACTTGAACCCATGATAAAAGGGATTATCTTTATAGAGTTAATGATGCCTCTAGCCGTCGCTAATGTAAACCTTGCATCTCTATATGATTGTAATCCTAGAGTTGTTACTGCATTAGTCTTTTTTTCTTCGATTGTTTTTTTAGGAGCGATATTTGTAGCTGTGAAAGTTTTAGCTTATTTATAGAGAGAGTTAGTTAACTAGAGAAAGTCTCTAGTTATCCATCGTTTGTAATAGCAGTGATTAGTTCTTTTAAAACATCTTCACATTTATCATTGTCAATCTGACAAGTTCCAGCAGCACCGTGTCCGCCACCACCATATTTGTACATTAACTCACCAACATTAGTTTTTGAACCTCTATCAATGATTGATTTACCTGTTGCAAAAACAGTGTTTTGTTTTTGAAATCCCAAAAGTGTGTGAATAGAGATATTTATTTGAGGGAATATTGCATAAATCATAAAACGATTTCCCGGGTAAATTATCTCTTCATCTCTTAAGTCTAAAACAATCAAGTTAGCATAAACTGTAGAGCATCTCTGTAACTGTTCTTTAAACTCAACTGCATATTTGTTAAACAGATCAACTCTCTCTTTAACATCATCGAGTTTCATAATATCTTCTATACCATGGTCATGACAATAATCAATAAGATCCATCATAAGGTCATAGTTTGAGATTCTAAAATCTCTAAATCTTCCAAGACCTGTACGAGAGTCCATTAAGAAACTAAGTAAGTCCCAACCATTAGGATTTAAGATGTCTTCTTTTGAAAACTGAGCTGAATCTGCTTTATCAACAGCAAGCATCATATCTTCACCAATCATAGAAAGGTCATTATCTTTAACATAGTAATCATAAACAACACGAGCAGCAGATGGAGCATCTGCAATGATAATATGGTTGTCAGCTTTTTCATTACGAACAGTTTCACTCTCATGGTGATCAAAAACTAAATGAGCCACAGCAACATATGGTAGGTTTGTAATAATATCATTCTCAGTAATAACTATACTACCATCTTGCATATCTTTTGGATGAACAAACTTAATCTCATCAATCAACTCTAACTGTTTTAAAATCACAGCACAAACAAGACCATCCATATCACTTCTAGTTACTAAACGAAATTTTTTACTCATAATTTATTACCTTCTAGTTTATAATTGATTTGATTATATATCAATGTTATTAAAGTTACTCTGAATAAGTCTTAACCTAAAGAAATATTTTTATCATTGCTGCCAATAAAGTCATATCTATTTCTTTATTCATTTTAGTTTTCATTAACACTAAAGCTTCAAATGCTGTCATTGCCTCTTTGTACCTAGTGCATCAAAAATATCACATATTCCTATTATACGAGCGTAATAAGGTATATTTTCACCCCTCAAACCAAAGGGATAACCTTTCCCATTCATCTTTTCATTATGATGTCTAATACCTTCTAGTACATTTCTATTTTTTATACCTAACTTCAACCCGAGGGTATAACCTAAAGTTGGGTGCTTTTTAACCTCTTTAAATTCTTCATCTGAGAGCTTTGTACTTTTATTTATAATGTCTACGTCTATTTTACTTTTTCCCAAACCGTGTAAAAGAGCAGCTTCTCCTAACTCTGAAATTTCATCCGCTTTTAGACCTAAAAAAGAACCTAATGAAAGTGCATATATAGATACATTTATGTAATGAGTGTGTGTATAATAGTCATGTGTTGCTATATTCATTAGAGATTTAATCGTGAACTTTGGAATGTCCCCTATAAACTAGACAATTACTAAACCAGTAAAAACCTACATTTTTGAAGACTTTAAATTATACCTTCTTTCAAACTCATTTGGTGAA
>NZ_JADGFC010000098.1 GCF_016744025.1 Sulfurimonas sp. | reverse complement strand
GGATTTGAAACTCTTTTATAAAATTCTAGAGCTTTATCAATAAGAGTTTTATCTTTTTGATTTTTTTGAAGAAGACTTAAACCATAAAGATATAAAAGTGAACTAACCCATATAATTACAGCAAGTAAATGAAACGATAGTAAAATATAATATGTCATATAAACTCCTATGTATTTTGTTTTGTATGATACACTTCTTTTGAAATTATCATATGGTATTTTACGAATAAAGGTCTAACGAATGACGAATAATTTTCAATTTCCTATATCTATGTTTTTTATGATGAGTGCTTTTTTAGAAAATAAATATAACTTAGATATAAAAGATTTTCTCAAAGAGTCTAATATATCAGAATCTCTTATTTCAACTCAAAATTCAGTGATTAATACACTTATTTTCTATATTGCATCTTATTAACAACATTATTCCGGTGAATATTAAGCCACTAAAAATACATCTAGTCCAAGAAAAACCATCTTTTAATCTAAAAGATTCAAAGATAGTTGGGATTAAAACATATTTTAATCAAGAAGAAAATGCTATTTATTTTGATAAGAGTATTGAAGGTATACAAACATTATCAGCAAATGAACAATTGTTAAAAATATTTGAAAAAGAAGCTGAAGAAACCTTAGGTTTTAAGCTCTCTCAAGATGATTTTAAAGAAAAGATTTCTAGTCTTATTTTAGTATCTTCAACTCAACTTGATATTTCACTAAACAACATTGCAAGTAAAACAGGCTTAAGTTCAAGAGTTTTACAAATGAGGCTAAAAGAGGAGGGCACAACTTTTTCTAAGCTATTACTTGAGGTTAGAAAGAAACTAAGTATTTATTATCTTTGTAAAGAGATGGATTTGCATACAATATCTTTGAATCTTGGATATATTGATTTGAGTTCTTTTTTTAGAGCCTTTAAAAAATGGTATGGAGTAACTCCTAGTGAGTATAAGACTCTTAAAGTTTAATAAGTGACTTTTGTATGTGTAAATCTTGAGCATTTACATTTATCCAAAACTCTTGTGTCTTAAAACCTTTTTTTACAATCTTTACATAGTAGCTTTGAGTGCGTAATGGTATCCCTTGGTAAAACTCTTTTTTTATATCCATTATCTTTATCTCTGCATCTAAAGGTGTAATATCTATAAATAGTTTATGAGTTTTCAAGTCAGGATAATATGAATCATATGCTATAAACTTTCCACTCTTTATCCACATTTTGCCTGCGTACTTTGTAGTTTTATCTGAGCCTGTATTTGTCCAAATATCTTCTCTATTAAACATCTGAGTTGGAAAATAGTTAGTTAAGGTGGAAGCTAAAGGAAGTAAGTTCCACTTTTGTTTTCTTGTTGCTTCTAAAATATACTCTTTGTTATCTTGAAACAAAATAACCCAAGCATGACCACCAACTGGCTGAGATCTAAACTTAACTGTTCCTATTGCAACTCTTGCATCGTAACCTTGTCCTATAAGCCAGTCAGCTAATGTTATGGCATGATCTTCACAATCACCTCTGAGATTTATGAAAGACTCTTTAGAAGTCTGCCAAACCTCAGGTCTTTTGTTGTAGATAACATCATCTTTTTTGTACTTAAAATATAGTCTCAATACCTCTAATGGTTGCCAGACAGATTCAGTTTTATAAGGAACATAACCGTTTAGATAAGCATTTACAAAGTAGTATTCTGATGAGGTTGAAGGAGCTGCAAAGGCATATCTTTGTTTTTTAGATGAATTCCATCCAAGTATAGAGTTGTAATGTTTATCTTTATATATTTGATTATTAAGTTTTAAAAAATTATTATCATATAGATTGTGTACTTTGCCATTTTTTGGAGACTCAAAGTCATAAGCATTCTGGTTTTTCAATACAAAAGTAGGTATAAATACTTTTTTCTTTGTAGGTAGTTCTAGTTTTTTATCTTCTTTTTTATGTTTATCTTTTGTATCAATAATCTCTTGAACAAGATAGTATATCATCGCATTGATAAGTATAAAAAATATAAAAAGGTCTCTTATCAATGAATACCCATACCAACTATAATAGCGATGAAAAGCATAATAGATGAGGCAAATATAGCAGCTGCAATGTTGCCATTTTTGATTTCAGTTTGTAACTCTATATTTTTAAGTAGTATCTTGTCAATTGCTAGTAAAAGTATGACACTAAATACTAAAGTAACGAGTGTAAAAGCTAGGTTTAGCCCTAGTGTAAGGTATGTAGCACTTAAATATTCTGCTTGCATTAATCTCTCCATTGTTTTGTATCAAAATAATACAGTTTTAAATATTAAGCTTTTATATAGTTTTTATGAAAAAATGCGATTTCATTTGCCGTGAATTTAGAATTTAAATCATTTTTTAATAACTCTTCTAATTGTTCACAACTTCTAATCTCTATCTCTTTTGTACCTTGCTTATTAATCTTAAAATATTTTTCATTTACAAGAGAGTGAATCACATCCTCTTCAATCAAGGAAATTACAAAATTATTGACAAACACTGCATTGGGATTTTTATATGAATAAAAATTTCCTATTTCAAAATCAGATTCATAACATTTGTTTAAATCAAATTTTGTAGCATTAAAGGGTTTGCCTTTTTGCATTAATTGCATTGAACATATTTTATCTTCAAGCTCAACAATCTTATACTCAACTCCCAAATGACTTACACTAGAAGTGTTTCCAAGCTTAATGGGAACACTAGGAGTACGAAAACCAATGCCGACATCTATAAGGTACTTTTCTCCTTGAAAATCTAACAAAGTAAATCTATGAGTTTGAGCTGGTATATTTTGAGTATTATTGATAACTCTTGCTAGATAATGAGTAACATCAAATCCTAACTCTTTTAAAACTTCATACATAAGTTTATTGTGCTCAAAGCAATAACCACCTCTTTTTTTTAAAACAATATTTTCATAAATATTATTTAAATCTAAAGATATTTCTTCTTTTAGTAAGACTCTTAAACTAGAAAAAGAAAAAGTTCTAAGATGAGCTTTTATTAACTTAGTGATATCTTTTAGTGTTTTAATCTCATAATTTATATTTAATTCATTTAAGTAATTTATTAGTATTTCTTGATTTTGCATTTATATTTCTCCATTTTATATATTGAGTATAACACAAGAATAATTTATAAAAGAGGATAATAAGAGTAGTTGAGAGTATAAGAAAAAAAAGAGTTTGGGGACGAAAAAACTGGTTATGAGAACCAGTTTTTCATTTTGTCGATTGCAGAGTCTAAAACACCTTCGTGAGGTTTTGACTCGATGCCAAAAGAATCTTGTAGTTTAGTAAGAAGTTCTTTTTGTTCATCATTTAGTTTTTTAGGATAAGTGATGTTTACTTGAGCGATTAAGTTTCCTTTACCGTGTCCGTGAACATCTTCTATACCTTCACCTCTAAATGTAAAGTGTTGTTTATCTTTTGTTCCAACATCAAGCTTAAGTTCTAAGTCACCAGTAAGTGATGGAATAGTTAGACTCTCACCTGAAACAGCTTGAGTGAAAAATACTGGAATAGCGATATAAACGTCATTTCCTTCTCTTTGAAAGTGCTTATCTGGTTTTACGCTAAATGTAACATATAAGTCACCACGTGAACCTTTCTTACCGATATTACCTTTGCCTGATACTCTTAGACGATTTCCGTCATCGATACCTTTAGGAATTTTAATACTTACAGTTTCTCTTGTTTCATCATAACCATTTCCACGACAACTAGTACACTTGTCTGAAGCAGAACTACCTGTACCGTTACAAACTGGACAAGTTTGAGAAAAAGTCATAAAACCTTGTTTTATATAGACTTGACCTTGACCTTTACACTGAGCACAAGTTGATAGTTTGCCATTTTTAGCTCCACTACCCTTACAAGGCTTACAAGCTTTTTTGTAAGTAAATTCAACTTCTTTTTCACAGCCAAATATTGCTTCGTTGAAAGAAAGGTACATATCAACATTCATATCAAGTGGATATTTTTCCATATCTGCAGGGTTTTGACGACGACTACCACCGCCTCCTCCAAATCCACTAAACATATCTTCAAACATTGAACCTAAATCGTCGAAACCACCAGATGAACGACGACCACCGCCACCGCCCATACCTTGAAGTCCTTCTTTACCATAACGGTCATAAACACTTCTTTGTTTCTCATCACTTAGACATTGGTATGCTTCGTTACATAGCTTGAACTTATGCTCTGCATCTGAATCACCAGCATTTTTATCTGGATGATATTTTTTTGCCATAGTTCTGTAGGCTTTTTTGATACTTGCTTTATCAGCACTTTGTGACACTTCTAATATTTCGTAATAGCTTAAATCTTGCATAGTAGTAATACACCTGAAAAATATTTTTCGCAATTATATCGTTTTAAATTTAATATCAGTATAATTCTTTTTATGACAAAAAATATAATACTTATTCTTAGCATTTCTATAGTTTTTTTAGGCTGTTCTAAAGAGCCAAAAATTCTAATGCCACAGATGCCACAAACACTTTTAACACAAGTGGATTTCGATGAACTTCCTAACTGGAATAATGAAAAATATGAAGAGGCAATTAGCTCATTTGTAAACAGTTGTCAAAGTACTAAAACTAAGAAAATATACTCTGATTTATGTACAAAAGCACAACAAGCCAAAGACGCCCAAATATTCCTAGAAAATAGTTTTGATGTTTATAAAATACAACACTCACAGAGTAGACCTCAAGGACTTTTGACTGGTTATTATGAACCAAGTTTAAGAGGTTCACTAATCAAAAAAGAACCATATATATACCCAATATATAATGCCCCAAAAGATCTTATAACAGTTGATCTCAGTAGCATCTATCCTGAACTTAAAAACTTTAGACTTAGAGGTCGCATTGAGGGTAAAAAGTTAGTTCCTTATTATACAAGACAAGAGTCAAATTCAGAAGCCTTAGATGCAGACATTATCTGTTATACAGACTCTAAAATCGATCTTTTTTTCTTAGAAGTTCAAGGTTCTGGAAGAGTAAACTTAGATACAGGAGAGACACTCTTTATTGGTTTTTCTAATCAAAATGGGCATAAATATAAATCTATTGGAAAGTATTTGATAGATATTGGTGAGGTGTCAAAAGAAGATATGTCACTTCAAAGTATTAGAAAATGGTTTAAAGAAAATCCACAAAGAGTAGATGAAGTTTTATATTACAATGATTCTTTAGTCTTTTTTGATGAGAGAAATCACGCAGCATCTGGATCACTTGGAGTTGTCTTAACCCCTGAGCGTTCGGTGGCAGTAGATAGAAACTTCATTCCTTTAGGGAGTATGTTGTTTTTAGATGCTAAAATAAATAATCAAAATGAAAGTAGGATAGTAATGGCAGAAGATACAGGCGGTGCTATAAAAGGTTCTGTGAGAGCTGATATGTTTTTTGGCTCTTCTTATGAGGCAGAGCAGAGTGCAGGCATGCTAAAAGCACCTTTAAATCTTTGGATATTTTTACCAAAAGGTCTTAACTAGTGCACGGCTCTTTAGATAAGTTCAATCGTCTCGTAGATGCCCTTCAAGAACTCCCGACTATTGGTAAAAAATCTGCAACAAGACTCGCATACCATATGGTTATAAAAGATAGTTATGTAGGTATGAAGATTTCTCATACTATCGAGGCGGCCTTAGGTTCTGTGAAAAAATGTACTATCTGTGGTGGTATGAGTGAAGATGAACTCTGTTTTATCTGCTCAGACGAGAGACGAGATGCTACAGTCTTATGTATTATTGAAAATGCCAAAGATATTCTTCTCTTAGAAGAAAATGGACTTTTTGATGGTAAATACTTTGTTCTTGATTCTTTAGAAGAGTTGAGTATTTCGCATCTTATAAAGATTGTTGAAGGCGGAGTAAATGAGATAATTTTTGCACTTACACCTTCCATATCAAATGACGCTGTCATTCTTTACATAGAAGATAAACTTATTGGACATAAAGTTAATTTTTCAAAAATTGCTCAAGGTGTCCCTACTGGTGTTAGTTTAGAAAATATTGATATTTTATCTCTAACAAGAGCCTTAGAAGATAGAGTTAAGGTTTAGTAAATGAGATGTTTATTTTTACTTTTATTTACTTTCACAGCCCTTTTTTCTGCTGATGTTAGTAATGATAAGAGCCAAGAGCTTGACAAGTACGAAGTATATGAAATAGAAGATGCCCAAGCAAAAAAAAGTATGACAAAGTGGTTAGATAGTGATTATGGACTTAAACCACATAAAACAAATTTTTTGCTTCCTTACTCTTATAGAAAGGGTGATTACAAGTCTTATGTAAAAACTGATGAGTATATAAACAAAGAAGCCCAGATGCAAGTTAGTCTAAAGCTATATTTAGGGACGAGTTTACTTGGCTTAAATGAGAGTTACTATATAGCTTATACTCATACTGCCTTTTGGCAGATATATGCAGACTCATCTCCATTTAGAGAGACTAACTATAATCCTGAAGGTTTTGTAGTTTTTCCAGTTTTAAATAAAGATTCTGTTTTTAATATGAAGTCTATAAAACTAGGTTTAGCTCATATTTCAAATGGTCAGGGAAACAATGATGATGTTGTTTATTCTAGTGATGAAGTTGATCCTGGAAATCGTTCAAGAAGTCTTAACTATATATACTCTGAGTTTGCATTTCAACACGACACGCTTTTAACTGAGTTAACATTAATGTCAGATTTTCCAGGCTCTTCTGCTACTGATAATCCTGATATCATGAACTATCGTGGATATACATCAGTAAAGTTTAATTATTTCACAGGCAAGCATATGTTCACACTTATGGGAAGAGGAAATATAGCTACGGGATATGGAGCAGTTGAATCTACTTGCTCATATCCACTAATAGATGACGCATACTTTTATGTGAAAGTTTTTAGTGGTTATGGTGAGAGTCTTATTAATTATGATAACTCTATAACAAAATATTCTATAGGTTTTAGCTTTTCAAGATAAATTTATATATTTAACTTGTACCAAATAAGTTTAATTGTGTGCTTTCATTTTTATATATAAATACATTAGAACTGCCTTTTTTCTCTTTCTTAACGAAAGGTAGTTCATTTAAGTATATTGAAAATTTTCTTGTATCAATATCATAGTTTATTTTTTCTTTAATTTGTTTAGCTGTTAATGCCATACCTTTGATTGCATATTTGATTTTCTCATCAAGTGAAATTTCATCTATTTGATTTGTTTTAATTAAATCACCACCCATATTAACAGCTTTTCCACCTTTCAATATTAGTAAATCATTAGCATTATTTTCATCATTATTTGGATTTCTAATATATATTGTTCTCTCTGCTTTTAAGCCTTCTAAAACACCTGACCAAGTTCCACCTTTACTATCAGATTCAGCTACGTATATCTCTTTTGATAATCCATAAATATATTTATTCCTTCCCATAGCAAGACCTACACTCCAACCAGCTTTTGGAAAAAAAGTACTTAGTATTAATAAATTACCTTCGACAATATGCTTATAATATTTTTTCATACCACTTGAAAAAGTTAAAATCCCTTGTGGTAAGACTAATATGCTATGGCCATCAGCTTTAATACTTTCATCTAGCGCTGTTTGGTCAACACCTTTTGCCCCACCACTAACAACACACTTATATTCTTTAGTAGCATTTATTGCAATATTTTTTGTAAATTCCAATGATGTATGACCTGCTTTCCTTGAACCAACAATTGCAATAGTAGCATCATTTAAAAGACTTTTATTTCCTTTAATATATATAAGTGGTGGAGCAAATTTCAATTTTAAATTATCTTTTAAAGTTTTTGGATAATCGCTTGAATTAAACGGTATTAGTTCATATCCTTGACTAAGCATATCTTCAAGTAAAAAAGAATAGTTTGGCAACTCTTTTCTGGCTTGCTCTAAATCATTTATTTCTTTATTATCAAGTTTAAATATTTCAATCCATTCATCATGTGATAGACTAAAAAATTCTTCAAATGTAATTTTTTGATTATGTATAATTCTAACAATTAACTTATTTGTTTTTAATGTTGTCCATCTTGGCATATGTGCAAATAGTATCCAATAAACTAAATCAGTTTGCAATATCGCCTCCTACAGTTTTCGCTATTACTAGAGGTGCTATAATTTTTGCACCTTTGTTTGTAAGCATTTTGCCTATCTCTTTAATGGTAGCTCCACTATCAAATATATCATCTATTAGTAAAATTGATTTGTTTATTATATCAATATTTATGTCAAAAGCATCTTTTATGTTTTCAGTTTTTAATGCTCCAATTTGAAATATTTTTTGTTCTTTAGTATCTCTAATTTTAACCAATGGAGTAATAGGAAGTTTTAGAGTCATTGCTAGTTTATTTGCAAAGTTCTCTACTAGTTTTCCAGATTTAGTTGGAGGAACAAATAAAACTAAATCAAATTTTTGATCTTTAAAAGTTTTTCCAAATGCTCTAAGAGTTTGTTTTAATAATATGTTTGGGAAATTACCACCATCTTTATATTTACATTTATTGATGATTGTTCCAACATTTGAGAAACCATAATAAGATGATGCTATACCATTTATCAAGTTTGTTTTAGTAGTTTCAACTTCTAAAATTGGAAAAAAATTATCTTGAAATTGTTTTATTTTTTCTTTATCATTTTTACTCATTGAAAATTGATTTTTATTATTCGAACAACTATCGCATATTTCACAACTGTTTGAATTACTATCTCCTAAATAATTACATAAATAAAGCATTTTACATTTATTTGTATTTATATATTTAAGCATTTTCTTAAACTTTTCTAATCTATGATTTCTCAAATTTTCAAATACTGTCGTATCAAGCTGTGATGCATTATATTTATATTCATATTTTTTATTGCTTCCATATTTTACTTCTATAATGATTTTTTGGTCTAATAAATCTGCTTTAATTGTTCTAACTTGTGTTTGTTTTAAATTTGTTGCTTTCATTAGATTTTTCTCACCTAATGGTTCTTCTTTTAAAGCACTAATAACTTTTTCATATTTTTTAACTGATGGTCTAGCTCCATTTATAAAGCTAAGAGGCAAAGCTGTATCTTTTACGTTAAATAATAAAAAAATCTCAGCAGTTTTTCCATCTCTTCCTGCTCTTCCAATTTCTTGGTAATAATGTATTAGTGATTGTGTTATTTGAGTATGAATTATAAATCGTATATTTGACTTATCAATACCCATTCCTAAAGCATTTGTAGCAATCACTGCTTTATATTTGTCATTCATCCATTCTTTCTCTATACCTTTCTTTATATCTCCATCCATTTTGCCATGATAAAAAATTGTATTTAGCTTTTCAGATTCTAACCATTTTGAATAAATTTCTGTATTTATAGTCGTACCAGTATAAACCAAACCATTACCACTAACATTTTTTAAATAACTTAACATCCAAGCCATTTTATCTTCTTCATTTTCTACATGTATTACATTTAGTTTTAAATTTTCACGTAGTAAATCACCTCTAATAATTTCAATATTATTACCAATCTGTTCTTTTATATCTTCTGAAACACTTAATGTAGCTGTTGCTGTTGTAGCTAAAACTGGTATATTTGAGGGTAATACTTGCATTAACTTTATAATTCTTCTAAAATCTGGTCTAAATTCATGTCCCCAAGTTGATATGCAATGAGCTTCATCAATAACAATAAAAGAAATATTCATTTTAGATACTGCATTTTGCCATGATGCACTTGCTAACCTTTCTGGTGTTATATATAAAATTTTTAATTCATTGTTTATTGCTTTTTCTATAATTAAATCATTTCTTTCATTAGTCTCTTGACTATTTATAAGGTCAGCTTTAATCCCTTTTTCATCTAAAGATTTTATTTGGTCTCTCATTAAAGCAAAAAAAAAAAAAAAAATTATTGTTAAGCCATCAAATTGAGTAGCTGGGAATTGAAATGTTAAAGATTTTCCAAATCCAGTTTTTTCAATTAATAAAACTCTTTTCTTTTGAAGTACTCTATCTATAGTTTTCCATTGGTCATCAAAAAAATTATCAAATCCAAAAATATTTTTTAGTTTAAGTTCTGCTTCTTCTCTTTTCATCTATCACCTTTATTCAAAAATATTAACAATTTATAGATATTATAGTTTATTTATCTTAAGTTAATTATTTAAAATAACTAAAACATGTTTTATATAATTATAATTATTTTAATAAGTAAGTTGTGAATTATTAAAGTATTAATA
>NZ_JADGFC010000224.1 GCF_016744025.1 Sulfurimonas sp. | reverse complement strand
TTTTCTATTTCAATTTTATCATTTTTGAAATAAGAAAACAAATTTTACTGGTTCAGTTTTAGGGGTTCATTATATTTTTAAAAGACTGGGTTCTTAATGATGAAAAAAGTGTCCATAAAATTACAAAATATTTAGAAAGCATCAAAAATAAGTATGAATTACTTACCGCATTTTTGGTTTCGCAGCAGAGTGAAAAATACTATACTCACAATGGTTTTTTAGAAGATATTGACGAAGCCAACCCTACTAATAAATGGTATTTTGATTTTAAGGCTATGCCAAAGAGTCATCAAATTAATCTTGATTTTAATGATAACTTCACAAATTCTCTTATCATGTTTATCAACTTCAAGATATACGATGACAATTACAATTTTATTGGGGCAACAGGTATTGGAATTGAAATCTCTTACATTGATGAGATGCTTAGCATGTTTAAAAAGAAGTACAATCTTAATGTCTATTTCTTAGATGAAGAAGGAAAAGTTGTCCTAACTAGACAAAATAAAAATACTCCTCTACACATAGATGATATGCAAGTGTTAAAAAATCATAAAGAGGAGATAATATCTAAAAGCACAGATATTATCGAATATGAAAAAAATGGCGAAGAGTATATACTCAAAACCAAGTATATCCCTGAGCTAAACACATATTTGATAGTAGAAGCAAAACTAAATGACTTTGCTAAAGAAGCTACTCAAGTCTTTTATATAAACCTTGGTTTATCTCTATCTTTTACACTTATTTTTGCACTTATCATTATGTTTATTTTAAAAAATTACCATAAAAAATTAGAAAGATTAGCAGACTTTGATTCACTTACAGATTTATCAAATAGACATCACTTCGACAAACAGTTTGAACACTTCTTAGCGCTACATAAAAGAGATGAGAGACCTATATCTTTAGTCTTTATAGACATAGATGATTTTAAAACTGTTAACGACGAGCTAGGACATCAAATAGGTGATGAAGTTTTAGTAAAAACTGCCAATATTTTAAAGAAGAGTATAAGAAAAACAGACTTAATTGCTAGATGGGGTGGAGAAGAATTTGTAATTGCATTTATAGATACACATATCAATGAAGCTCATACTATAACTCAAAAAATAAAAGAATCAATAGAAAAAGACGAAGATATACAAAAGATTCTTGGTTACAATATCATGGCAAGTTTTGGACTTACTTACTGTACGGATTATGACACCATAGACACAATTATTTCAAGAGCCGACAAAGCTATGTATGAAGCAAAAGGCCACGGGAAAAACAGAATTGTCTTAGCCCGTTCAAAAACTATTAAACAATCTTAATCTATATACTAGGAAGAACCACTTCTTTTATGAAGAGTACTGTCTATATATTTATATGAATGGGTAAAGCTCTTCGGGTCATGTGAGTTGAGACTAACTAAAGGCGTTGCTTCAGGAAAATATGCCGCTGCTGCTCCCTCTTTTTAATTAATGCTATTACAACAATAACTGTTGCACATACTGTTATGATATTTTCTTCACAAATTAGTAGTGGGAATTTAAAAGGAAATATATATGCTCTAATCTGTGTTAATTTATTTGCTTTGACTTTTGTGATTTTGTCACAGTATAACAATGCTCACCGTTTTTCTATAACAGCAATTGCTGGATTATCTGGGATGCTAATATCTTACTTTTTCATTAATGATTTTACATTAGAGATAAATACCTTATTAATATTTTTACTTACTGGGCTTTTTGTTTCACCTACTTCTAGAATTTTAATTTTAATAAGAACAAAAACTTTGCCTGCAAGTGAAATTAGTATTTTAATGATAATAGAAACAGTAATGGCGCCTATTTGGGTTTGGTTAGTATTAGATGAGATTCCTTATGACTCTACTTTTTTAGGAGGAAGTATAATTCTTATGACTTTATTTCTTAATTCACTCTATACTTTAAAACGAAATAAGGATGAAATAGCTTCTATAAATTAGGTAAAATATCGAAAGAAGGATGTTAATATGCAAATAATAAAAAAAGTATTAATAACACTAAGCTTGTTATTAAATTTGATTTAAAGTAAAATATTTCAGGCTAAAAAGTGCTTTAAAGTACGCTATAGTAGGAATAAACAAAGGTATATTTATAATGGGCTGTAAAAAAGAACTAAAAAGTGTCCAAGCTGTGAAAGTTTTTTAACTAAAAAGAATGGCAAGAAGTTTGGAATTCAAAGATATAAATGCTGTACTTGCAATACAAATTATTCATCAAAAAGAAGACCCGAACAACTCCAAGAAATTATCTTCAAAAAGTATATTTACAAGAGACAAACACTCAGTGATTTAGCAGAAGAATATTAA
>NZ_JADGFC010000097.1 GCF_016744025.1 Sulfurimonas sp. | reverse complement strand
AATACAAAACTCCGTATGAAGTGTTTTTCAGTGAAATGAGTAAAAGATTAGCTAGCTAATTTAGGTGGAAATTGCACTTGTTGTTGGAATTGGCGAAATTAATTCAACTATTAGCGTTATTGTTCAGTCAATTGTGGACTCTAGTGATCAGATGAATGCAAATGCAAAAAAAGTTGAAGAATTAAGTGGCACTGCAATCGGTGTAGAAGAGAAGATAACAGAGTTGTCTTCAGTAATGGGCGAAGCAGTAGTTATGGCTGATAAAACGGTTGAGAACTATATTCAAACAGGTAAAGATACTGAACGTATTATTGATGGAATAAGTAAGGTTAATGACCTCTCTAGTAAAAATGCTAGAAGTGTTGAAGAAATTGCAAGTTCAGCAGATCATATGAATAAGATGACTGAAACACTAAATGCTAAATTATCAGAATTTAGAACTTAAAAAACTCAAGTAATCCGCATAGCCTTTTGCACCTTGAGTGTAAAAGGTTTCAGTATCTTTAAAATTCGAAAAATAATAAAATTATTATCCAAAATAGAGCTTAATTTAAACTCATTATTATATAGTATCATTAACTAAATATTTAGGAAGATACAATGAGAATTATATTATTGGGAGCACCGGGTGCTGGTAAAGGTACTCAAGCTCAATTTTTAACAAAGAAGTTTAACATTCCTCAGATTTCAACGGGTGACATGTTAAGAGCAGCAATCAAAGCTGGTACAGATATGGGAAAAATGGCTAAAGCAGCTATGGACTCTGGTCAACTTGTTACTGATGAGATTATTATTGGTCTTGTTAAAGATCGTATTGTAGAAGATGATTGTAAAAATGGTTACTTACTAGATGGTTTCCCTCGTACTCTTCCTCAAGCAGACGCTGTTACTCAAGCAGGTATCGTAATCGATGCCGTTATCGAGATTGATGTTCCAGCCCAAGAAATTGTAAAACGTATGTCAGGTCGTCGTGCTCACTTAGCATCTGGACGTACTTATCATGTTACTTTTAATCCTCCAAAAGTTGAAGGTAAAGATGATATAACTGGTGAAGATTTAGTGCAACGTGATGATGATAAAGCAGAAGTAGTTGCTGATCGTCTTAAAGTTTATAATGAACTTACACAACCACTTATAGGTTACTACAAAGAACAAGCAAAAACAATTGATACACTAACTTATATCACAGTAGATGGTACAGCTCACATTTCTGAAGTTGAAGCTTCTATTACTTCTCAACTAGCTTAATAATAACTTTTATGTCCAAGTAATACTTGGGCATAAAATCCACTAGCATTTAAAAAGAGTATCTATGCAATTTCATCGTGTTCATATTGAAGTAACAAATATATGTGGTCTTGCATGTAGTTTTTGTCCACCAAAACTTCAACCTTCTAAAACAATGTCTCTAGAACTATTTACTAAAATATTGATACAACTACAGGGTTATACTAAATCGCTTGCCTTTCATGTTATGGGAGACCCTTTAATCCTCTCCAATTTAAATGAGTACCTAGAACTTGCTCACAGTCATGGCTTTGAAGTAGAATTAACTACAAGTGGCTACTACCTAAATAACATGCAAGCATCTAGTATCTTTCATCCTTGTGTCCGTCAGTTAAATATTTCATTAAATAGTTACAATAAAAACTCACTGAAACTTAGTTTTGAAGATTACATTGATTCTGTGTTAGCTACATGTCAATACAAAATAATCAATAAGCCAAAGCCTTTTATAAACCTAAGAATATGGAACTTTGATGAAGACTGCAGTGAAGAAGAATATAATACTTTACTGTTAAATAAACTATCTGATTATTTTGAGGTTGAGTTAAATATTAGAGAGTTATATAAAAATAGACCAAAGTCTATACGACTTGCATCTAAAGTACTACTAAACTTTGATGAGTATTTTGAGTGGCCATCATTGAACTCAACTCATAACTCTAATGCAAGCTGTTACGGACTAAAGTCTCACATAGGCATACTGGCTGATGGGAGTGTAGTTCCTTGTTGTTTAGACGGTGATGGAGTTATAAATCTTGGCAATCTAAACACAACCACACTTAGCGAAGTATTAGCATCTAAGAGAGCAGTAGAAGAGCTATGTAAAAAGTGTAGTTATAAAGACAGATTTACAAGTTGATTATCAAATTATTTTAAAAGCAGATTCTTTTAGCTCTCTTGCTGTCTTTTTATTAATTAAATCTTTCCAATCATTTATTTTTATTTTTATCTCTTCTTCAAAGAAAATATTCATATTTATTGTATAAAATGAATCATTTAAGATTTTCTCGTAAAAGGTATCATAAATATTTTCTTTATCTTCTAACTCTTTATTCTTAAGAGTAAAGTCTTTTAAAGAGTGTATCATTGCGTTTATTTTTATATTGTCATTAAAAATATCATCAAAATCTTTTTCTTTATGAAAATTATTTATAATTTCTATCATAGTGTTACATACATTTTCAGGTAGTATATCTAAACCTAATTCATCAACTTTTTCTTCATCAAATGAACTTTCTGTGATATATGTACCCAAAGATATTTGATAGTACAACTGATATGTGGCCATAGTATCTACTAGATTTTCTCGTTTAAAATATTTTGATATTAAGTCATGTTTTTTCATAGGGTTATTTTAGTAGATATGATGTTTTATATTGCTTAGCTTTTACTTGAAGTGTCTATAGGTTTATGAAGCCATTCATTATCACCCATTGAAAAGGGGCGTTGATTACCAAACTCTTCTTTTGTAAATCTATATTTAAAATTATCAACATACTTGTTTATAAGTTTATATGCTTTATTTATCTCTTGAAATTTTTCTGTTGAGCCCTCAGGCATATCAGGATGATATTTACGAGATAGTTTTAGGTATCTTTTTTTTATATCTTCTTTTCTCTCAACACCTATGAGATTTAGAGTTTCAACAGCTTGTTCAAACTCATCATAGGTGATGGATAACAACTACTTACCTTTTTTTAAAATGATAGTAGTTGATTTGTCAAAGTTAAAGTACTTCTTCGCTGCATCTTGAACTTTCTTTGCAGTTATCTTATTGATATCTTCTTCATAAGTTAAAAGTGGAGAAAGATCACCACGAACTAAATAACTTCCATAAAGATTAGCAACAGAAGTTGAACTCTCTAGTGAGTAGATAAAGTCTGCTTTTGTATTGATCTTAACCTTATCTAGTTCTGCTTTAGTTACTTTTGATGTTTTCATTAGCTCTATTTGCTCTATAAGTTCTTTTTCTACATCCTCAGCTTTTACACCAGGGTTACAAGATGCTAAAAAGATGAAAAGGCCTGGATCGATGTTTTCCATATTGTAAGCGTAAATTTGGTTTACAAGACGTTTTTTATCAATTAGTTCTTTATATAGTCTTGAACTTTTACCAGAGTAAAGAATCTCAGAAATTACACTTAGTGTAACTTGGTCTTTATCTAAAAAGTCAGGAATATGAAAAGTAATAGCTAGCATCTCTACTTCACTATCTTTATGAATGGTAACTCTTTTAGCACCATCTTGCTCTGGCTCTACAAATTTAAACTCAGGAATCTTAGCAGTGTTCTTGATACCACCAAACTCTTTTTTAGCCTTTTTAAAGACTTCTTTAGGATCAACGTCACCTGTAACCATTAAGATGGCGTTACTTGGCTGATAGTAAGTCTTATGAAAGTCTTTTATATCTTTGATATTCCAAGTTTGTATGTCATTCATAAAACCAATTGGAGTCCAGTGGTAAGGATGATAAACATAAGCATTGTTAAACATTGCAAAGTAAAGGTAACCAAGTGGAGAGTTCTCTGTTCTCCAACGTCTCTCTTCAGCAACTACATCACGCTCAGGTTGAAACTCTTTATCTTTTAGATTTAGATTTTGCATAAGTTCAGCATAAAGATTTAGTGATTTTGAAAGGTTGTTTGTACTTGACTTGATATAGTAATGAGTATAGTCAAAACTAGTAGATGCATTGTTTACACCACCTATGCTTTTAACTTCTTTGTCAAACTCTCCTGCAGGCAAGTTTTTTGTAGACTTAAAGTTCATATGTTCTAGCATATGTGCAATACCAGTTTTACCCATGATTTCGTTTCTACTACCAACCTTGTAAAAGATATCAGTAGAGATAACATTAGTTGAGTTCTCAAGAGGAATTACAACTATTTGTAATCCATTTTTTAGTGTTTTAGTCTCATATTTTGGTAGTGAAGATGCCATTAGTGTCCCTAAGATTAGTATAAGTGCTAAGAAAGTTTTCATTTTCTGTCTGCACCGATAGCTTGAGTGATATTTGTATATCCATCAGCTTTGATAAGCTTTATAAGCCCTTTGTTTAAGTCCATAATCATATCAGGACCATTAAATACGATTCCGCTTAAAATCTGCACTAGAGACGCTCCTGCTTTTATTCTTCTGTAGGCTTCTTCAGGTGAGTCAATTCCACCAACAGATATTAGTGTAGTTTTACCGTAAAGTTCTTTTGCTATAGCTTCAAAAATTTTAAAACTTTTTTCTTTTAAGACTGCACCGCTAAGTCCACCAACATCATATGGCTCTTTTACAAGAGAGTAGTCAATAGTAGTATTTGTCGCAACGATACCATCAGCACCTTGTTCAACTGCCATTTTTGTAAGTGCTACTGCATCTTGTGGAGTCATGTCTGGTGCTATTTTTAAAAGAATAGGCATATCAGTAAGTGCTTTAGCTTCAGTAAAAAGTTTACTAATAAACTCTTCATTTTGCAAGTCTCTAAGACCTGGAGTATTTGGAGAAGAGATATTAATAACGAAGTAATCACCAAGACCGTCAAATGTTTTTATAAGGTGAGTATAGTCATTGATAGCTTCATTTTCAGGAGTTACTTTATTTTTTCCAATATTAACACCTATAGGAGTTGTAAAAGGGTAGATCTTTTTAAGTCTTTTTTGAACTTTTAGTGCTCCATCGTTGTTAAATCCCATAGCATTTTGAAGAGATTTTTCACCTATGTGACGCCACATTCTAGGTTTTGGGTTTCCAGCTTGAGACTTAGGTGTAACAGTTCCGATTTCAGTGTAACCGAAACCTAAAATTTGCATACCGCGGATCATAGTGGCATTTTTATCAAATCCTGCACCAAGTCCAACAGGGTTTAAAAAAGTACGACCAAATAGTTCTTGCTTTAAAACATCATCTGTTATAAAGTGAGACTCTAAAAAAGAGTTAAACGGTATTTGGCAAACATTTGCAGTTCTGATAGCTGTTTCAGCTAAGTGATGTGCATTTTCCGGTTGCAGCTTAAAAAGCCAAGGTTTTATACTTTGATAATTTATCATATCTGTTTATATCCACTTTAAAAAATTAATTGATTATACTAAAATAAAGGTAATGGTTTAATAAAGGATATATTAGATGTGGAGTTTTACTCCTTAAAATAAGTACTTCTAAGAAAGTGCTTTATCTTTTAGAAATTTTTCAAACTTATCAATAGGAATAGCTTTAGACATTACATAACCTTGATAGTATTCACAATCCAAATTATCTAAAAAATCAATATGTTCTTTTTCTTCTACACCCTCCGCAATAACCTTGAAGTTAAACTGCTTAGAGATACTTAATATTGTCCTAACCAAAGAAGCATCATCTTCATTATTAAGTACATTTTGAATGAAGCTACGGTCAATTTTTAGAAAATCAAATGGCAAGTTTTTAAGGTACGAAAGTGATGAATAACCTGTTCCAAAATCATCCATAGCAATTATAAAACCGTGAGACTTTAGTAAGTTCATCTTATCTGTAGTAGCTAAAAGATTATCAAGTGCGACTGATTCTGTAAGTTCAAGTTTTAATGCGCTTGGATTGACACTGTACTCTTTAGTCGTTTGTAAAATCTTATCTACAAAATTATTTTGGTTAAATTGCTTAGAACTAATGTTGATAGATATATTTTTTACCTTACCTTTTATCTTTTTATAGTCTATACAAGCACGCTCAATTACCCAATTTCCAATAGATAAAATAAGTCCACTCTCTTCAGCATAAGGTATAAAGTCATCTGGATATATAAGACCTTTTGTAGGGTGGTTCCATCTGATTAGTGCTTCACATGAAGTGATATTTGAACTTTTTATCTCAACAATAGGTTGGTAGTATAGTTCAAGTTGATTCTTATTTAAAGCCTCTCTTAGTTCACTACCTAGTATAAGTTGACTCTCAATCTTTTCACTCATCTCTTGTTCAAAAAAGCAAGTAGTATTTCTACCTAGTTGTTTTGCTTTATACATCGCAATATCAGCATGTTTTAAAATAACGTTTATGTCTGATTCTTCTTTTGATATAAGAGTTGCTCCAACACTAAGTGTTATGTAAAGAATATGTCCTTCGACTTCTATAGGCTCTTTCATAAGTCTGTGCAGTTTTTTTGCTACTATATGAGAGTGCTCTATTGCACTACTTTTAGTGTCACTAAGATCTGATAAAAGTATAACAAACTCATCACCACCAAGTCTTGCTAAGGTGTCTTCTGCTCGCATCATAGAAGAGGCTCTATTTGCAAAAGTTTTAAGAAGAATGTCACCAATATGATGACCTAATGAATCATTGATAGTTTTAAAGTGGTCTAGGTCAATAAAGAGTATAGAACCGTATCTATTGTGTCTTGCAAGTCTAGGAATTTGTTGTTCAAGACGATCATTCAGAGTCAGACGATTTGCCAATCCTGTTAAGTGATCATAAAAAGCTTGATAACGAATTTTTTCATCTGCTTTAATACGTTCAGTAATATCTTCTATTATTGCAAGACCTCCTCTAATATTATTATATATATCGTACATGGGAACGGTTTGCATCTTTATCCAAATATTTTCATTAGATATTTGAGTGTGATAAATTCCTTCATAGTATCCTCTCTCACCACAAAGTGTCGCATCTATAGCTGGTCGTATAGATTGGTCTCTAATTACTTTTATATCTAATTTTATTAGCTTATCCATTGGTGCTTTTAGTAAGTTTGAAATGGAAATATTTGCTTGTGTAACAATAAGATTTTTATCATAAGTAAGTACACCAATAGGAACTTCTTTAAAGATAGAAGAAAAGTTGTTTTCTGATAGTTTTAACTCTTTTTCTGACTGAAGTATCATAATGTTTGATGTTATAAGTTCTATGATTTTTTCATGATAGTTTTTTGAAAAGCTAATAAATAGGAGCATAAATATAGTTATAAGTAGTGCCATGATTGAGTGAATGTCATCGCCAATCTGATATATAATATAGGTCAGTGGAACTATCAGTATTATTAAGTAGTTTCTCACAAGGTCTTTGTATACAGAAAGACTCATTACAGTTCCAGCCCCTAAGCCAGCCATAATCATAATCAAAAATGCTTGGTGATATGGCTTATCAGCTGGAAAGAAAATAGATATTCCTGCACTGATGAGTATCGCAGTTAAAATAGCATTTCTTTTAAAGCTTTTTTCAATAAAAACAATTGACATTGTTTTTATATTTTTTATATTTTTGTTCGCTTGAATATTACGTAATATAATTGTAAAAGTTAGTGCAAATAACCAAAGTAATAAAATCTTTTTATCGGTAATATTCCAAAATACTATGGTTATAATGATGGCATTAATAAGAACTGCTAGAGAAGATTTAAAAAGATTTGACGAGGCTAAGCGTATCAACTCAATTCTAACTTCTAAGTTACTTTCTTTAGGTTTAATCATATATCATTATACTATATAATTGTTCTCTCAAAGACAAGATTTTTTAAACTTCTATCTTCATCTTCACTTGCAAACTCTTCTACATTTTCTAGTCTTTTTACAAACTTAAAACTAGGTGCTAGCTCTTTTATAAGTTCTGTAATGAACTCCACATCTAAATCAGGTGAGTTTAGACATGCAAGAAGGGTACATTCTTGGGCTGCAATCTGTGGAAGTTTCATAATAAGTTTTCTATAGTCCTTAGTAGCTTCAAAACTACCTTTTTGAAAGGTTGGAGGGTCGATAATAATCAAATCATAAGGACCTTTTTTCTTTATGCGTGAAAATGATTTTAAGATGTTATATGGATGAAAACTAACACCTCTAGTATCTAAGTCATTTAAATGATGATTTGTTCGTCCTGTGCTTAACGCACCCTTACTCATATCAATATTTGAAACCTTATATGCTCCACCCATCATAGATGCAATACTAAAAGCACAAGTGTATGAGAAGAGGTTTAAAACGCTTTTGTCTTTTGAGTTTTCTCTTACAAACTCTCTTCCCTTTTTCATATCAGGGAAGTATCCGCTGTTACGGTTTGAGAGTAGGTTTAACTTTATTTTCATACCGTTTTCAACTACAAAAAGCTCATCCCAAAGTTCACCAACTATAACTTCACTTGGAGAACCTTTGATGTAACGGCGTTGAAGAACTATAGTCTTATGTCTACTAGATGCAATGAAATTCTTTAGCATCTCTAGTAATTCTGATTCTTTTTCTTCTTCAGTGTAAAGAGCAACACTTAGTATCTCATCTATTGAGTCTATAGTTAAATGCTTCCACCCTTCATAAAGTCCACCACGACCATGAAAAAGTCTTTTAAACTCATCACTTAGGCTTGTATAATTTTCTTCTATATGTTCTTGTATATCTAAAATAGTCATTTAAACCTTTTCCCAAAAAGTGCCTTTTGGTGTGTCCATAATGTTTACACCAAAAGTTAAAATCTCATCACGAATAGCATCTGAAGCTTCAAAGTTTTTCTCTTTTTTAGCTTCGTTACGTTTTACAATCAACTCAGATAATTTCTCTTTAGTATCTGCATCTACGCCAAACTGAAAATACTCATAGGCATTTTTAGCACCAAAACCTAAAATCTCTTCTATGAAAGCAAGGTTAGAAATAGTCTCACGTTTAAGAAGCTTATGTTTTCCAGCAGTATCTAGTGTTTCATTAGCAGTTGATATCATCTCATCAATAAGTGCAAGAGCAGTAGATACATTCATATCATCACTAAGAGCTTTTAGTAGAGCTTCTCTAAATAGCGTTGAATCTGTACATTCAGGTAGTCCAAAAAGTCTCTTCTTTAATCTATATATCTTGTCAAGTCTCTTTTTAGAGCTAGCCAAGTCTTCAGTATTAAAGTTGAAGTTACTTCTATAGTGAGTGCTTAAAAGGTAAAAACGTAGAACCTCTCCGTCATACTCTTTTAGTGCATCTTTTAAAAAGAAACTATTTCCTAAACTCTTAGACATTTTCTCGCCGTCAATGTTCACAAAACCATTATGCATCCAGTAGTTTGCAAGTGCATGGTTAGTTCCACATCTAGTCTGTGCTGCTTCATTCTCATGGTGAGGAAAAAGTAGGTCAGCTCCACCACCGTGGATATCTACTGCAAACTCTGCAGCATCGTGAGCTAAGTGCTTTTCAATCATCGCAGAACACTCTAGATGCCAACCTGGACGACCTTTACCAAATGGAGAGTCAAAAGTGATAGAAGATGGCTTGAAGCCATCTTTATCGCTACTAACGGGCAAGCCGTTATACTCTTCTTTTACACTCTTCCACATAGCAAAGTCAGCAGGGTTCTTTTTCATAGAAGAACTCTCAACTCTTTGTTGTTTATCATCATCTTCTTGAACTCTAGCAGATAGTTTTAGGTACTCGCTATCACTTGAAGTGTCAAAATATACATCACCCTCTGAAGTCTCATATGCATGTCCTGCATCTATAAGCTTTTGGATAAGTTCGTACATAGCATCTAGAGACTCTGTAGCCTTTGGCTCTATGTCTGGACGAGATACACCGATGGCATCCATTTCTTTGTGAAATGCTTGCGTATAAAAGTCTGTAATCTCTTTTATCTCTTTACCAGACTCTAGAGCTTTTTTGATAATCTTATCATCAATATCAGTGATATTTCTAGCATAAGTAACGTCGTAACCGTTAGCTTTTAGAACACGGGAAAGAAGGTCAAATACTAAAGCACTCTTAGCATGACCAAGATGAGCGTCATCATAAACAGTCGGTCCACACACATAAAGAGAGGCTTTTCCCTCTACAAGTGGAGTAAACTCACGTTTTGTTTTTTGTACTGAGTCGTATATGTACATCTGAAAATTTCCTATGATTATAATTATTTATTGAGGTTTATTATATTCGTGATTATAGCATAGTAAGTTTATTTTGGTTTTATGTGTATGCCCATCTAAAAGATTGGAATACGTTAACTCGATATCAATGTACAGATGTAATTTTGTTATAAATTTATTTTTTTAATAAACTTTCTGAAATATTTTCATATATTTTAACCTTATGCAAGTCAAGCATATCATTAAGAGAAACATATTCTTTTATAATCTTTTCATCACCAGCC
>NZ_JADGFC010000223.1 GCF_016744025.1 Sulfurimonas sp. | reverse complement strand
ATAAAAAGTAATTTATATCTAAACTTATTTCAATACATATTGACTTTTGTACCTATTAGTACTAAAATACGAAATGCAAAATATAATAGGTCGACCAAAAAAATTTGATACTGATGAAATCATATCTATAGCTATGAATTACTTCTGGGTTCATGGGTATGATAACTCAAGCTTAGATGATTTACTAAAAGCTATGGGAATCAAGAAAAGTAGTTTTTATCGTACTTTTAAAAGTAAAGAAGAACTCTTTTCACTGACATTAGATTTATATACTAAAGAAGCTTTTCAAAGAATCACAGAGTTAAACGATGAAAAAGGAACAAAATGTGCACTTATGTCACTTGTAAGTGTAACTATTAAAAACCTTGAATCAAATGATAAAGTAAAAGGCTGTCTACTTGTAAACTCTGGTAAAGAGTGCTTTTGTAAGTACGACAACCTAAGTAGTAAGATTTCACTACAGTTGGTTACTTTCATAGACTTCTTTACAAATATCATTGAAAAATCAAAAAGAGAAAAAAAAATACTAAATCCACTAGATGCAAAAGCGATATCAAGTAGATTTTTAAGTGCTTATCATGGACTTGTTATCATGATACAAGCAGGCGCAGATAAAGAAGTGATAGAGCATGTATTTACTTCTATAGAAGAGTTACTTGACTAATTTTTAGTTATTTATAGCTCAATAAAATATTATAAAATAAAAGGAATTCCAAAGTGAATATTGATTTAACAAACCCTTTATCCCCGTTTATAAAAGTAAAAATGTTTGATGAACAGGAGAAAGTATTAGGTTTAGTAAAAGATAAAGTTCAGGTTGTAATTACATTACCAAATATTACTGATTTTTCTACTGACCTTCATAAAACTATGAAGAAGTTTTCAAAAAAAGACGAATGCTACATAGTGACTTCAAGTCCAAAAGAATCTGTAAGCAAAGTTATAGAACAGTATGACTTATCAAAATCATTTATCTCTTTAGATTTTAAAAATTTTGCGAAAGTATTTAATCTAAAAAGTGAAGAAGATGATCTTAAAAAATCATTGATGATAATAGATAGAAATTGTAAAATCGTGCATAGAGATATTTTAACCTAGATTTATTCACTTGTTAGGGTTGATTTGATAGAGTTTCATTTTAACAGGAGAAGTGATGGATTTTTCAAATGCAAGCATAGATAAACTAATAGTACACCAAGTTGGAAACAAACAAAAAGATGAGGGAGTTTACCTATCTCATAACCCTCAAAGTGTAGAACCAGAACTAGAGAACAAACTACTACACTATTTTTTAAAACCATTTCAGTTAGAGACTGACTTACATCGTTTTACTCACTCTTCTAATTTATCTTTTAATGAAGTTTACATGTACGCAAAAAGCATTTTTGAAAACAGTGATTTCGCTGAGTCTGCAGAGCGCATTGCTTCGCATCTATATGATGCTTCTACTCATCCTAAAATCATGATGGGTGAACTCCTCATAGTGCATTTTAAAGATATAAAGTTTGATGAAGAGTTTCGAGATGCTATTGGCATCTATAAAGTAGAAAAAAAAGATATGTTTTTCAAAGTACTTAAAAACAATGACTCTTTGACTCTAGGAACGGATGAAGGAATCAATGCAAGTAAGATAGAAAAAGGATGTTTCATCATAAATGATGACGCTGAGGAAGGCTATAATATCTACAATATAGACATTCACCAAAAAGTGACTGACTACTGGGTAAATAAGTTTCTAAGCATCGCTCCCGTAGAAAATGACAGCTTTAAAACAAAACAGTTTATGAATATGTGTAAAGGCTTTGTAGATGATGTGGTTACACCAAACTATGAAAAGAGCGAACAAGTAGATTTTGGAAATAACTGTATAGACTTTTTTGAAAAAAATGAAAACTTTAGCCAAAGAGAGTTTTTTGATGAAATGGCATCAAATGAAAATATGCAAGAAGATTTTCGCACATACCGAGACAATTATGCAGATGAGAGTTCACTCAGCTTTGATGATGACTTTGGAATAAGCAAAGATGATGTCAAAAAATATAGAAATAGCTTTAGAGCTTCTATAACTCTAGATGAAAGTGTACAAATTAAATTTTTAAACAACACTGTCCAAGAAGGAAGAAGCTACGAAAAAGGCTACGATGAAGAGACAGGACAGTTTTACTATAAGTTCTTTTTTGAAGAAGAGTATTAGTATGCATTCCCATCGAGGACGATGAGCTTACTTGTTTTTATTACGATTGCTGTGAAGCTATATGAAGTTTACCTTTAATCAATTCCATTAAAAAGTTATTTAAATTTTTAAATTTTATTTTTTCTTTTAATCTCTTAAAAGATATTTCCTCAGAC
>NZ_JADGFC010000096.1 GCF_016744025.1 Sulfurimonas sp. | reverse complement strand
ATATAAGCTTATATTAACTGTCACACTTCTCTTAAAAAAATAAATAAAATATACATTTAGTTACTATACTATAAATATGCTCCTCATTTATGCACTTTAAACAATGATTTATTAATAAAATACTTTTTAATTAGATGAAAAAATAGGATTCTTTAAAGAAGGAAAGTCTAAATATTTTTATTTACCTATTTATGATTTGATGTTAAAAAAGTCATATAAATTTATCTTAATCTGTGATATATGTAATACACAGTATATTTTTTTATCTCATATATATTAGAATGTTTTTTAATAATATAAGTTATAGTTTGTTTATTTAATTATTAAAATTTTCTTTAGTCCGATTGTTAATTTAAAAATTAAAAGCTTTTTATAATGAAGGCTTCACTATACTGACACGTCAAGAAAAATAAAAGTTCATAAATGAACTTCATTATACTACAAGGAAAGAAAATGAAACTACTTAAATTATCGATGGTTGCTATGATGGCAATGGGGACAGCATCATTTGCAGCAGACATGAAAACAGCAGATACTCTAGCAGAAGCTTTTGCAAACGGAAAAACTTCTGGTGAGCTTAAAGCTTATTACTTTAGTGAAGATGAAGGAGCAGAAAATGCTTCAGATACTACTGAAACTATTACTGTTTTAGGTGTTAAACTAGACTATAAAACAGCTAAATTTTATGGTTTTAATGCAGATTTAGGTTTTCAATCTTCTCATACACAATACTCAAATGCTGACTCTGAAACTAGATTCAAAAAAGATATGGACGCTGATGGAGCTGTTCTTTCTTCTGCAAGTCTTTCTTATGCAATGGCTAAGAGTTCAGTTAAAGTAGGTCGTCAATATATTAATATGCCACTACTTGCTGGTTCTGGATCACGTGTGATCAGACAAGCATTTCAAGGTGCTACTGCAGTAAGTAAAGATATCAAAGATACAACTCTTATGGGTGCTTATGTAACTAGATACCAAGCTAGAACAGATCTTGCTGGTGGTGTAGGTACATTTGATGATTTAGGAACTGATACAGATTACGCTTATGCAGTTGCTGTTGAAAATAAATCTTTCGCTGGTACAACACTTGGTTTAGCTTATGCAACAGAAGAAAATTCTAGAACATTAGTATATGCTGAAGCTAAGTATGTTGGTAAAGCAGATAAGATTGGTTATAACGTATCTGGACAGTATAATAACACTGACTATGATGCTTCTGCAACAAAAGATGCTAGTTTTTATGGTATCAAAGTTGG
Source organism: Sulfurimonas sp. (assembly GCF_016744025.1). Taxonomy (GTDB): domain Bacteria; phylum Campylobacterota; class Campylobacteria; order Campylobacterales; family Sulfurimonadaceae; genus Sulfurimonas. The sequence continues at coordinate 9,176 of NZ_JADGFC010000096.1, read as the reverse complement.
TGGTTCAATTAGTGACTTTAATGCATATATAGCTTATGCCGGAGTACAAGATGGAAAAGCACAGTATCAAGTTACTGGTGCTGCAGGTAAAGCAGGAACTATTTATACTTCAAGAATTATGAATGCTGGTACATATAATGAGTCAACACAATATGCTGCAAATCTTGGATATATGAATAAGAACCTTGGTGTAACAGTTAAAGCTCGTTATGTATCAATTGATTTTAAAAATGATACTGTTAAAGAGGGTGACAAATCTGATGTATTTAGTTTACAAGGTGCATATGCATTTTCTGGTGCTCTAAAAGGTTTAGGTGCAAGTCTTACTTATGAGAATGAAGAAGTTAAAAATAAAGCTTCAACAGATAAAAATAATCTTTGGGCAAAAGCAACATACAAATTCTAGAGTATAAATAGTTTCAAAATGAAACATATTTAAACTTCTTTAGAAATAAATAGAGCTTTACATGTAAAAGTGTAAATCTCTATCTTCTCAAAATCTTTTTTAAAAACCCCTATTATCTTTGCTCAATTAAATTATTATTTTCTTTCTGTAATTAAAACAATTATTTCTTTTGCTAAAAGCTAAAAGATAGAACTAGTTGCATAGTATGTAGAAAATAAAGAGATATACAATATTTTAAATGAACTAGATGTAGAATATTTACAAGGTTATTATTTCTGCAAACCTGATGTTTTATAATAAAGTGATAATACTAAAACTAATGTGCTACAATTCTCTTAAATAAGGACTATCATGAAAGAAAAACATAAAATAAGTAATTACCCAAGTAAAAATAAAAAAACTGAAACTTATAAACTTGATGACACATTTGTAACAAAGCATTTTTATAATGCTAAAGATGCATACGTAAAAGAGTTGATTAATGAAAAAGATGGAATTAAAGAAGTTAAACATTTTACAGACAGAGGTGTTCTGGCAAAGATAGAACATTTTGTAGAAGATAAAAGACATGGACTTGAGACAAAATATATAATCTCTAAAGCAAATGAAAGTGTTAAAAGCACTAAAATGTATGAAAATGCAAAATTACATGGTGAGAATATAACTTACAATGAAAATGCTCAAATAATTAAACATGAAGTATTTGCAGAGGGAAAAGTTGCAATAAAATACTTGCGCAAAGATGTTGATAGTACTGAAATAACTAATGTAGAGATTATCAATAAAGAGTATATAGAGAAACTTCCAACAATAGAATTAGAAAAACTACAAGCTTATAAAGAGAGTAATCCAGAGTATTTCATAGATTGATTTAACTCTGAGTCTATATCTTTCTCCTCGCATCTAAAACTACAAAACCATACATATTATTTAACAAAATGATAAAGCTAATATTAATATGAATGGGGTTATAGTAATAAATACTTAAGAACATTATTTTAAATTAAACATTTTAAGAAGATACTTTTATGTGGAGTGTAGAAATGAAAAATGAAAGAATAGCTATTTTATCAGGGCTTAGAACGCCCATGGCAAAGGCTGGTGGTAAGTTTAAAGAGTTGCAGGCTGATACTCTAGGTGCAAGGCTGATTAGAGAGTTGATGATGAACTCTCCAATAGGTTTTGATGAGGTTGATGAAGTTATCATCGGAAATGTCTCTCAGCCTATTCATGCTGCAAATATTGCAAGAGTAATCTCACTTCGTGCAGGATTCCCTGAGTCTACTCCTGCTATGACAGTAAATAGAAACTGCTCATCAGGAATGCAGTCTATAACAAGTGCTGCTTCTAAGATTTACGCTAATGAAGGTAAAGTATATCTTTGTGGTGGTGTTGAGTCAATGAGTAACATCCCCTTTATATACAATAAAAAAATGACATCTCTTTTTGTACAACTCTCAAGATCAAGGACATACTTAGATAGAGCAAGAACAATACTTGGTTTTCGCCCAACATTCTTAAAACCAATAGTCGGTCTTATGTCTGGACTTACAGATCCTGTAAGTGGACTAATGATGGGTTCAACCGCAGAAATCCTTGTAAGAGATTTTGGTATTAGCAGAGAAGAGCAAGATGAGTACTCGATTCAAAGTCATGAAAAAGCACTCAAAGCAAAAAAGAGTGGTCGCTTTGATCAAGAAATCACACCCTTAGTATATGATGAAGTTCATGGCAAGTTTTTAGACCATGATGATGGTATACGAGAAGGACTGACTCTTAAAAAACTAGCTAGACTCAGACCATTTTTTGATAAGAAAAATGGAACTATAACAGCAGCAAACTCTTCTCAGGTAACAGATGCAGCCGCGGCTGTAATTTTGATGTCAGAGAGTGAAGCAAAAAAAAGAGGTCTCAAACCTCTTGGGTTTTTAAGAGAGTACAGTTATCAAGGACTTGAGCCAAAACGAATGGGACTAGGTCCTGTTTTTGCCACACATGACCTTCTTTTAAAAACTGGACTTAGTATGAAAGATATGGATTTGATAGAGATAAATGAAGCCTTTGCTTCTCAGGTAATTGCTTGTCAAAAAGCCTTTGCATCTAAGGCATTTGCAAAAACACACTTTGGAGATGATGAAGCTATTGGTGAGATAAATCCTGATATTTTAAATGTAAATGGAGGTAGTATAGCTCTTGGTCACCCAGTTGGTATGACAGGAACAAGGTTGATTATTACACTTTTACATGAGCTGAAAAATCGTGGCTTGCAAAGAGGTTTAGCGACTCTTTGTATTGGTGGCGGTCAAGGTGCAGCTCTACTCTTGGAGGCAGAATGATGAAATACTTTAAATTTGAAAAAAATGATAATGGAATTGCTACTCTAATCTTTGATACTCCAAAGAGTAATGCAAATGTTTTCTCAAGTAAGTCTATGTTTGAACTAGAAATACAAATAGAAAAACTTGCCCAAGATAAAGATATGCAAGCACTATTTATTCAAAGTGCAAAAAAAGATATCTTTATAGCTGGAGCAGATATAACAGAGATAAAAACTGCTTATGATGAACAAAGTGTAAGTACTTTTATTAAACAAGGACAAGAACTATTTAACAAAATTGAGAACCTTCCTTTTGCTACTATTGCAGTTATTGATGGAGCATGTTTAGGTGGTGGACTTGAGATGGCACTTGCTTGTAGATATAGAATAGCAACTACAGATGCACATACAAAGATAGGACTTCCTGAGGTAAATCTGGGTCTTATACCAGGATTTGGTGGAACTCAAAGACTTTATTCACTTATAGGTTATGCAAAAGCTATGGAATTGATTCTTGGTGCGAAACAACTCAAAGGTGAAAAAGCACTAAAGCTTGGTTTGGTAGATGCCTGTGTTCCGAGTGGTTACTTGGATTTTAAAAAAGAAGAGTATGTAAAAGGGATACTAGAGGATACTCTAGATGCTAAGATTCAAGGAAATCGAAAGGGTATAAAATGGTATGAGTATATTTCATTCATCAGAAATATAATAGACTCTATGGCAAAGAAAAAAGTTATGGCTAAAACTGCAGGGCATTATCCTGCACCCCTTGTTGTACTTGAAGTAATGCAAAGTACTTTTTTAAAACCTCTGCAAGAGGGTTTAGAAATAGAAAGAGAAGCCGAAGTCAAACTTGCTCTTACTCCTGTTAGTAAAAACCTTATCGAGCTTTTTTTAATCTCTGAGGAGTTAAAACGTGATTCATTTAGCAAAGCCAAACCAAAAGATATAAAATACTCTAGCGTCGTTGGTACGGGAGTTATGGGAAGTGGAATTGCATGGGCAATGAATCATAAAGATATAGACGTTCGTTTAAAAGTTAGAAGTTATGAAAGTGCGGCAAAAAGTATTCAAAACATACGAAAAATATATGATGGAATTATTAAACGCCGTCGTTTAACTATTAGAGAAGTAGATTTGAAAATGGACAAAGTCTCTTTTACTAAAGAGTATAAAGGCTTTGAGAATATGGACTTTTTACTCGAAGCTGTAAGTGAGAATCAAACTTTAAAAGACGAGGTTTATTCTGAGTTTGAAGAGGTTTTGGCACCTGATAGCATCATAGCAAGTAATACTTCTTCTATATCTATATCTCTTTTAGCAAAAACATTAAAGTACCCAAATCGTTTTGTAGGTATGCACTTTTTTAACCCAGTAAATCGTATGCCATTGGTAGAGATAATAGCTGGAGAAAAAACAGATGATAAAACTGTAGCAACAGTTGTAAACTTAGCAAAAAAACTAGGTAAAACACCTATAAAGATTAAAGACTCAGCTGGATTTTTAGTCAATAGAATCCTTCTTCCATATCTTCAAGAAGCAGTTATGATGTTTGAAGAGGGTGTAGACTTACAAAACATAGACAAGTCTCTTTTAGAATTTGGAATGCCTATGGGACCTTTTACTCTCATAGATACGGTTGGTGTTGATGTTGGAGCTAATGTTTCAGTTATTTTAAACAATTCCTACGGCGATAGGATAAAACCTTCAACTCTTATGCAAAATATGGTTGATAAAGGCTTTTTAGGCAAAAAAACTAAAAAAGGATTTTATGATTATAGTTCTAAAGAACTTCTTTTAAACCCAGATATACCAAGAGAAAATAGTGAAGTGATTGGGATGAGTAGTGAGGATATAGTTCAAAGAGCTATGTTGATTATGATAAATGAAGCGAGTAGATGTTTAGAAGAAAATGTAGTAGATAATGCAAGGTACTTAGATATGGCTATGGTTATGGGAACAGGTTTTCCAGCGTTTCGAGGTGGAGTTATGCGTTATGCAGATGAGATAGGTATAACAAAAATAGTAGATGCATTAAATGAACTTAGTGCTACTTATGGAGATAGATTTACTCCATCTGAGCTTTTAATAAATATGAAAAAAAATAATGAAACTTTTTACGGAGGTGCATAATGAGCTCTTTTAAAAACAAACGAATAAAGTACTTTACAAGACCACTATTTAATATGATTAAGTCTAAAGGATTATTACCTACTATCTCTGAGACAGAAAAGACAGCTTTAACTGCTGGTGATGTTTGGATAGAGGGTGAGCTTTTTGGCGGTAAACCTGATTTTAAAAAGATATTTAAATATCCATATCCTAAACTAACAGATGAAGAGAAAACCTTTTTAGATACTAAAGTAGAAAAAGTTTGTTCTATGGCAATAGACTGGGAAATATTTCAAAATAGAGATTTGCCACAAGATGTATGGACGTATCTAAAAGAAGAGAAATTCTTTGGAATGATAATCCCTAAAGAGTTTGGTGGTTTAGGTTTTAGTGCATATGCTCATAGTTGTGTGATAGAAAAACTTGTCTCACACTCTCAGGTTTTGGCAATTACGGTAATGGTACCAAACTCACTTGGACCTGCAGAACTTTTACTTCATTATGGAAAACAAGAACAAAAAGATTATTATTTACCTAGACTTGCAGACGGTAGAGAAGTCCCATGTTTTGCTCTAACTGAGCCAGATGTTGGTAGTGACGCTGCATCTATAAAGTCTTATGGTGAGCTTTTTAAAGATGATGATGGTGCATTAAAAATAAAACTACAGTTTGAAAAAAGATATATTACTCTAGGCTCTATTGCTAGTGTTATTGGTTTAGCATTTAGTTTAAGAGACCCACAAAATCTTCTTGGAAAAGGAGAAGAGTTAGGCATCACATGTGCATTGGTAGACTCTAAAAAAGATGGAGTAGATCAGAGTAAAAGACATGATCCTTTAAATGTTCCATTTGTAAATGCACCTCTTTTAGGAGTTGATGTTATTATTGGTATTGATGATATTATCGGAGCAGAGGAGGGCATTGGTCAGGGTTGGTCAATGCTTATGGAGTCTCTTGCAGTTGGTCGCGGAATCTCACTTCCTTCTACTAGCTCAGGTGGTAGTAAACTAGCAACTTTAGTTGCATCTGTTTATAGCTCGGTTCGTTATCAGTTTGGACTATCTATCTCAAAGTTTGAGGGAATATCTGAAGTTGTTGGACGTTTAGCTGCAAGTACATATATGCTTGACGCTGCAAAAACTTTTACTCTTGGTGCTATAGATGCAGGAGCAAAACCAGCGGTTGCAAATGCTATCATGAAGTACCAAAGTACAGAGATGTTTCGTAAAAATGTACTAGATGCAATGGATATACAAGGTGGAGCAGCCATAAGTAGAGGTCCGAAAAATCTTTTGGCACACGCATACTTTGGTGTTCCTATCGGTATTACTGTTGAAGGTGCTAATATAATGACTCGTTCTTTGATACAGTTTGGTCAAGGAATCATTAGATGCCATCCATATATCTATCCACAGGTAGAGGCACTCCAAAATGGTGATGTTGAATCCTTTGATACTCTGTTTTTCTCACACACAAAACATGTCCTTAGAAATGCAATGCTTTGCTTCTTCCTTGGAATTACAAGAGGATATCTACATCAAAATGTAGATAGTTCTAAGACAAGAAGATATGAGCAAAAATTATCATGGGCATCTGCTAAGTTTGCTTTTTTAAGTGATTTAGCACTTGTTTTAATGGGACCTGCTTTAAAAAGACGAGAGTCTATATCTGGAAGATTTGGAGATATTTTATCTCATATGTATATGATGAGTGCTACTTTAAAAAGATATAAGCATGATGGTTATTTAAAAGAAGACGAGGCAATTCTTAGAGTTGTAATGGAAAATGGCTTTTGTAAAATTGATGAAGCCTTTATAGGCATATATGCAAATATTTCTAAAGCTCCTCTGTCTTGGTTGTTTAAGTTAAAAATATTATTAGTTAAGTTAAATCCTATGGGAACTTCTATTAAAGATAAAGATTTACAATATATCGCACACCTTATGAGTACAAACAAAGATATAAGAGGACGAATATGCTCAAATGTATATGAAAGCACAAGAGTTAAAGAGTTACTAAATGCATCTGAGGCAATCATAAATGTACAAGAAGCCTTTGCTAAGGAGAAAAAACTTGGAAAAGATTCTCTTAGTGAGGATGAAAAAGTGTTGATTAAGATAGCTAGAGAGATGCAAGACATTGTTGTTTCAGTAGACTCTTTTAGTAAAGAAGAATATTTTAGATGATTAGATTTGTTTTATTAATATCCAAATATATTATCTCAGGATTAATAAGACTCTTTAACGTAGATATCACTCACAGTGGAAAACTACCTGATAAAGGGTCTGTCCTTATCATTTCAAATCATTTTACTCGTTTTGAGACATTTATAGTGCCATATATACTTTTTGCAAAATACAATCATGCGGGTCGTTCTTTAGGTCATGACTCTATATTTGTGGGACTTCTTGGGAAGTATATGGAGTTAGCAGGTTCTGTCTCTGTAAAAAATAAAATCAAAAACCGTATTATATTAGATGATTTGGTTTCAGGTGATTCTGACTGGATTATATACCCTGAGGGGAATATGATTAAAAATAAATTAATAACTCTTGATAATAAGGATAATTTAAATATTAATACTAAATCTGGAACTCATAAAATGTATACTGGTTCTGCAGTTTTAGCACTTAAAGCAGAGATATTAAGAAGTAAAATGAATAATGTAGACAAAGATATACATGTACAAATTGTTCCATTATCTATCACTTACAATCATATCCGTCCTGGTGAAAATAGACTTTTACAATGGATAGATAAGTATTTAAATTTAAGAGGTACACATTTTTTCGAAGAGTTAGAGATAGAAATAAATCTACTGAGAAAATCAAACATGCATCTGCATTTTGCAAAACCTATATCTGTAGGTAAGTATGTAAGTAAGTTTTTAAAAGAGAATAAAGACTCTTTAGATGATGAAGAGCTTGTAAATGATTTTATAGACAAACAAAGAAAAGTTCTTATAAACGATGTTATGAAGAAAGTTTACGAAAATGTAAAAATAAACTTTGACCATATTTTTATCCTCTCACTTGTAACAATGCCAACTATAAAAGTATGTCCAAGTTATTTAAAAAGTTTGATATACAAAAATGCTAGATCACTTGAATATATGAAAAATCTAAATATACATTCTGAATTAAAAGATGACCTTTTTCCTTTACTATTAGAGAGTAATTTTGTTCCCTTTATCTCAGCACTAAGGTTAGCTCAGATGCAACAGATTCTTTATAAAGATAGTGAGGGTGATTATCTATTTGACAGAATCTTACTTGAAAAAGAGTATGACTTTGACAAGGTAAGAGTTAAAAATACCTTACAGGTTATACTAAATGAGATAAAACTACAAAAAGAAATTTCTGATATTGCTTATATGAACGCTAGATTTTCTCAAAAAGATTTAGAGCTTGATAATTTTAACTATTTAAAAGATAAAGAGTTTAAAATATTTGAAAAAGAATACCATACCTACCATAATGCTTTACCTATAAAAAATAATCCTGCCTCTCCTAAAATCTTTTATAACTCAAAATATACTAAAGGTCTTGTTTTCTCTCATGGTTACATGGCTTCACCACAAGAAGCTATGGGATTGGCAGAGTATCTATTTGCAAGAGGCATAAATGTATATCTTCCAAGATTAAGAGGACACGGGACTGACCCTATCGCTTTAAAAAGTGTTAGTTCAAAAGATTGGGAGTATGACTTTAAACGTGCAGTTACGGCAATGAGTCAAGTTTGTCAAAAGGTTTTTATAGGAGGATTCTCTACTGGAGGATTATTAGCCCTTTTACATGCAGCTGAACACAAGGTTGATGGTATCATAGTAATTAACTCAGCCCTAAGATTAAATAATTTACGTGTTAGTTATGTAGTTCCAACCCTGCATGTATTTAATGAGATGATATCAAAGCTTAACGAAAAAGGTATTGTAGAGTGGGTGGAAAATGAGAGTGAAAATCCTGAGATTAGTTACTCCAAACATCCACTAAACTCAATTGCTCAGATGGAAAAACTAATGACTAAGTCAGATTCCGAGCTTAAGAAGATCAAAGACCCTATCCTTGTAATTCAAGGAGATAAAGACCCAATAGTTAATCCAAAGAGTGCTCAGTTTATATATAATGGTGTAAAATCAAAAATGAAAAAGCAACTTTTACTTCCAAGAGATAATCACTCTATTATACTTGGAGAGGGTGAAGAAGAAATTTTTGCAAGTATTTACCACTTTATAAAAGATTTTAAATCGCCAATTCTAAAATCAAGTGCAATTTTTTGAAAGTAAGTTGAAAGATAGGATTAATCGATAATCTGCTAATCTTATTCGACCAAAAACAAAGA
>NZ_JADGFC010000222.1 GCF_016744025.1 Sulfurimonas sp. | reverse complement strand
TTCTTTGTTTTTGGTCGAATAAGATTAGCAGATTATCGATTAATCCTATCTTTCAACTTACTTTCAAAAAATTGCACTTGATTTTAGAATTGGCGTAATGATTTTTATTTTATTTGATATTAGGAGATAAAACAGAATGATAAATATAAAAAAAGTGGCTTATCAGATTAAACATGATGGAATGTACAATACAGTATATATAGAAGTATTGGAAAAACTAAATAAAGAAGACCCAAGTCTTGATGAAATAGAGACTCTTTTATTAGAAGATGATTACTTTGTTTGGGAATATAAAGAGTTAAACAGATATGGAGAACTCTCTTCTGTTCATGCTAAAAAGCTTGAGATAAAAGATAGTGATGGTGCAGATGCTAAGGCTTTTAAAGAAGAGCTAAATGAGAACACTCAACAACTTCGTAATCTTGAAAACTTTGAAGTAGATTCAAAAAATAGTGCTTATTCTATTTGGATAGGAAGCGCAGGAGTTATGGTTATTTTTATGATGCATAATATTATCGCTCTTTTTTCAGAACTATACAAAACTCATGGAAATTTAGTTTATATCTCTTATGCAATAGTTATGGGATTTACTTATTGGCTTTATAAAAAAGCTAAAAATAATCATGAAGATCAACATGTAAACTATAAAGTTTTACATGCAAAAACAAAAAAATTAATAGCTGAGGGATTTGAAAAACAATACTTTACTAATGAAGAATTCTATTTAGGATTAGAAAATGATCAATAGAATTAAAGTTGTTGATGATATTCAAAATGATGGTAAGTATGATGCTATATTAGATGTTGTAAAAAAAGCAACAAATAACCTTAGTCCTACAAAAGAAGAGATAGCAAAGCTAGTAGAAAGTGACCCTTTTTATATTAAAGAGTACAAAGACTTAAACAGATGGGGAGAGTTATCTTCTGTTCATATAAACGAACTAGAAATAAAAGAAGATGACAATCAAGAAGCAAAAACAATTAAAGAAACAATAAACAAAAATTCAACTTACCTAAAGCATGGTGAAGAGTATGAGACCAAGCAAAAGAATATAATTTACTTAGCTTGGACGGGTTTTATAGCTCTTCCATCTATCTATGTTATAGACAATATAGTTAGACTAGCTACTGATTTATATACTACAAATGAGAGTCATGTTTATATATCATTTGTTATAGTTGTACTATTGTCAATTTGGGGATTTATGAAAGTGAAATCGAACCACACTAGACAACATAACAGATATATCCAAACACAAATAGATACTCGAGCCCTTATCGAACAAGGACTAGAGAATGAAAGTTTTAGTTTTGAAGAAGTTTATTTACATTAATCTTATTCTATTGTTTACTTGGAAGTGCTTCAATATTTGTCTCACTCCCAAGTTCTGGAAGTTCCAAAGTCGTTCTATTTAAATCTAGCACTTCAACACTATCTATAGAGTCAAATGTAGGTACGAGAAGTAATCTCATCTCTTCAAACCCATAATGCTTATACATTCCATCATGAGTAATTTTTAACATACTTTTGATTGTATTTTGAGTCTTTTGAGGTACTTCTTTATCAAATATACTCGTAAGATTTAAAATAAGTGCATACTTAGAATCTTTGTCTTTTGCAAATCTTATATTTCTAACATATCTGTAGTTTCCAAGAGGCATAGGAAATAGCATCTTTTCATGCGCATCAATAAGTTTGTTAGCTTGTTCAAGTACACTTGCATCATAACTTTTTTGGTGTTCTTTATTTTGTGGAAATAGTTTGATAAGCTGTTTATTTATAGTAAACTTATCTAAACTTTTATTCGTGTTTTTAGCCATCTTTACAAGAGTAGCCTCATCTGTTTGGTTGTTAAACTCCACATCATCTTTTAACATTATTGTGTACAAAGTATAAAGCATACCCGCTAAAATCACCCATCTTAAACTTTTAACTATTTTGTTATACATATCTCTTCTTTTTTTTTGTAATTATATCATTTAAGCTAGTAAAAAACATTGTTATGTGCCTGAAAAACATTATTTGTAAAAAGAATTGCATGCTTGAAATTTAATCACTCTTTAGCCATATAGATAAAAGAATGCAGATATAATATTTTGACTTAATTAAAAAAACGGGTGCATAAAACATTCATTAAAGTTCGGTATAGTAGGAGTAAACAAAGGTTTATTTACAAATGGCTGTAAAAAAGCTCTAAAATATGTATAAACTGTCAATCTAAAAACACTCAAAACAGAGGTTTAAGAAGAGGAATAAAAAGATATTCCAATACAAATGTGTCACTTCCATCAAAAGAAGATTATACAAAGATACATTACAATGCGTCCAAAACTGGAAGCATCACAGGAACTAAAG
>NZ_JADGFC010000095.1 GCF_016744025.1 Sulfurimonas sp. | reverse complement strand
GAGTAGATAAAAGCATAATTATTTCAGTATCTTTAGTCTTAATGATTTTCTCTTAGTTTGTGAAACAAGTACACCTACTATTATCATTGCTGATGCAAAAAGTTGTAAGTTAGTTAAGACTTCATTTAAAATGAGGTAAGCCAATAGTAATGTAAATATAGGGATAAGATTTATAAACATAGCTGTTTTAGATGCTTGTATTTTTGTCAATGCATAATTATAAAGTCCATATCCTCCAAGCGTAACAATTACCCCAAGATAAAGTAACCACCATATCGCTTCACTTGTAATACTAAAAGGCATAGTAATATACTCATATAAGAAAAATGGGAAGAAAAATATTGCACCAATAAACGACTGTAAAGCAGTAATGAATAATGCTGAAAATTTATCACTTAAATAACGTGCCACAATGGTGTAACCAGCGCCACAAAGCATAGCCAAAAATTCTAAGAAATTACCTAGTAATGGATTTGGTGCAAACTCACTTGCACCTGATTGAAGACTTAACCACACTGCACCAGAAAGTGTAAAGACTGCCCCTACAACTAACTGTTTTGTAATAATTTCTTTTAAAAAATATCCAGCAAGCATTGCTGTTAAGATTGGCATAAAAGATGTCATAAGCCCAGCTTGTGAAGCTGATGTATAACCTAAGGCTTTAATCTCAAATATAAAATATAAACTCGGTTCAAAAAGTGCAAGAAGTAAAATAAGTTTTAAATCTTTTTTAGTAAATTTATACTTCAAAAAGCTTTTTATAAAGTACAAGAAACATGAACTTGCTATAAGCATTCTAAAAAATATAACTGTAAACTCATTTAAGTCTTGCATAACTGACTTTAGTGCTATAAAAGAACTAGCCCAAATTAACATTGCAAATACTAATGCAAAAATAGCTACTAAATTATTTGTTTTAATTACACACCGCCTAAAAATAATTTTGTATTATATCTATTTGTTTTTAGGTAAGCAATTAAAAGTTTTCTTGTCCCCATCTTCCTCGATGGGAATGCATATAAAATTAACTTAGGAGAGTGGGAGTAATAAAAATTACTACGGGTATATTTATTAGTTACAAAGTTTATATAGTTTTGTTCTTACACCTTAAAAATGGAGATTCAAGCCTTGGGGTTTAAACTCATTTTGCTATAATATTCCTTGAATAAATAGTTATATATTTTTCAAAAAATGGAGTTTTCAATGAGAGTGGATTTAGATTTTTTTGGTTCTTTACTGAATGTTTTCTTAGAGTCAGAAAAAGCACATGTTGATTTTAATGACATAACCAATGCGGGAGTAGAGACTGAGATAGATGGTGAGATCTCAGAAAAACTTGTTTTTCATTTGCAATTGGCACTTGATAATCAATTAATAGGTAAGCGTTCAGGTTTCGCATACAACCTGAAAGACATAGGTATTATTCAATCTTTAGATGGTTTAACTTCAATTTTTGCTATTCCCTTAAGGTTGACTCAAGATGGTCATGATTTTGCTTTATCTCTGAATAATAAAGAAGTTATGAAAAAACTAAAAACTGAATTTAAAGATGCTCCATTTAAAGTCGTATTCGAAGGTGGTCAAAAACTTCTACAGCATTTCATGAAGAAGAAGCTAGAGAGTATTATTGAGTAACAAAAACATATAATAAGTTGCTCAAACATAATCCTACAAACTGTTTCAAGATTGCATTCATAGCTTAATTGGGATGAGTTGTGTTGCATCTAATGCATTGCTTGGTATTTACTTGTTCTGTCTTAAGTCACATGCAGAGATATGCTTAGTTGCTCTAAGGTATTCTCTCGCTTTTTTTGAGATAACATCTACTAGGATATTTAAAAATGCTGTTACTAAAAGAAGTAAAAACATCTTGTCTAGTCTAAAATCTTCTATAGCTGAGTCTATGTAAAAACCTAAAGTGGTGATACCAAGAACACCAAGTATGGCACTCTCTCTCATGATGATTTCCCACCTATAAAATAAAAATGCTAAAAATTGACCATAAATTCTTGGTAGAACTTCATAAAAGTAAAGTTCTGTTTTTCTCTTTGTTACATCTATACGAAGCTTCATGGCATCTGTGTCATGTCCGATAAGATGAGAAATGATTGAACCGTTATGAAGCATAAGAGCAAGTGCTGCTGGAAGCATCGATGGACCAAAAAGTTGTAAAAAGATATACGCCAAAATATACTCTGGAGTAGAGCGAAGAACAACTAAAAATATATGTGCAGATATCTTTGTAGGTTTGTTTGTAAACTTTGAACTTACAAGCGGAAATAGTATAAGAGTAAGAATCGCTGTAAGTAAAAGAGATAGTTGAGTAAGAACTAGTGTATTTGTAGCTCCTGGTAATATCTCATTTACAAATATTTTTTCAAACCATGAGATAGTGCTTTGTAAACCTAAGTCGTTCTTGATTGGATAAGGGATGATATCTTGTGTGAAAAATCTTTTAAGATTTGCAAGGTTAAAACCACTAAAATCATCAAGGTACAAAAACGAAGCTATAACTAAAGGTATAAAAGTGTACTTGTTAAACCACTTCTTTATAGATGCAACGATAACATAAAAAACTATTAGTATAAGCCATACTTCATGGTAAAGACCTTGCATAAAAGAAGAAGATAAGTAGTAACCTAAAGTTGTAATTCCAACAAAACCAAGTATGGCAGTAGAGCGAAGAGCACACTCAAAACGATATCTTGTGTATGAGATAAGATGAGGAAGTGCATCTGGGATTTTTGTATATATAAAGTAAGAAAGTTTGTCTTTTCCTCTTAGCGTATCTGTAAAGGTATCATTTTCTTGTAGTATCTCAGCATAGACTTTTGCAAGAGTTGCAGAGTAGGGGATAACTATAGCTAAAAGGGCAGTAAGAGTATTTAAGCCAAATATTTGTAAAAATATAAGTGCCCAAAAAAGCTCATGAATAGACCTTGTAAATGCTAAAGATATTCTAACAAGAAGTGAATTGAAAAACAGTGAAAGTATAGCTCCAAATATAATGGAGAAAAATATAGCTAAAACAGCAATAGAGATTGTTCTTAAAAAAGCTTCAAGAAGTACAGAGTAGTTGTTAAACTCCATAGAAAATATAGAGAAGAAAAAGTCTTGACTTAAACTCGTTGCATCTATAGTCGTTATCTCTAAATCTGCGAAGTACAAAGATATAAGTCCTATAAGGACAAATAAAAAGCTTACCTTAAAATTTTTACTCGCAAACATAGTATAACTTCTGAATATCATCTGCATTAAGATCACTACACTTTTTGTCTATGATGATTTTAGAGTTTTTCAAACCTATGACTCTCTCAAAGTTTTTAGTTGCTACTTCTACATTGTGAAGAGCGCAGACTATTGTCTCAAAGTTTTTCTTTAGTGTTCTTGTAACTATAGAGCTTAAGTACTCATCAAGTGCTGAGATGGGTTCATCAGCAAGTAAGATGCTCTTGTCTTCATAGATAGCTCTACTGATGGCTACTCTTTGTTTTTGACCACCTGAGAGATCGTGAACTTTTTGTAATAGTTTGTCTTCAAGTTCAAGTTGTTTGATGATACTTGTAACACTATCTACATCTTTTTTTGCTGGTTTTACGAGGTTTATAAGATTATGAATAGTTGAGAACTCATCTAGTTTAGCAACATAGATATTGTTATACACAGATAAGTTCTCAACTAAACTAAGCTCTTGAGGAATATAAGAAGATTCTTCTTTTCTTGACTCATATAATTTTTTGATGAGAGTTGATTTTCCACTTCCACTTTTACCTAGAAGGGCAACACTCTCGCCTCTTTTAATATTAAAAGAAAGAGAGTGCAATATGATTTGGTCATTGTAAGAGATAGACTCGTTATTTAATGAAAATGCCATGTTAATGCTTAGTCGATTAAACCTGTACTTTTTCCAACACTAAGGATAGGTGCATAGTCTGAGTTTTTAGCTTCGATAAAACCACTTCTGTTAAATGACTCTAAGATAGCTTTGTCTTTTAGGTTTAAAATAGTAGCTTTTAGTTTGGCTGTAAAACCTTTTCCATAAGTATCATCTAAGTCTCCGTGAACTGTAAACTGATAATCAGGGTAAGTAGGAGTTGTCCAGATAATTTTTACTTTAGAAGTATCTATAGTTCCAGCTTTAATACCTGCGTCCCATACTTTATAGTTTACTGCACCAACTTCGTAAGCACCACTTTGTACCAAAGAAATAGTCTTAGTATGGTTACCAGAGTATCCAACTTTTGAGAATACTTTTGATGGAGCTTTGTTAAGATGTTCACGTATAAAGAACTCAGGCATAAGTCTTCCACTAGTTGAACCTTTTGAACCAAAAGTAAATGTTCTACCTTCAAGCCCTTTAGGGAACTTATCTGAAGATGTAAGGCCTGTTTTAACGTTTGCTATGATGTATGAACGAAACTCTGTATCTTCAACACCTTGTGCAATTGCCATAGAGTTAGGAACAATTAGTCTAGCTTTTACCCCACTAAAACCACCAAACCAAGCTAACTGAAGCTGTTTGTTTCTAAACGCTGCGATAGATGCAGAGTAAGACTTGATAGGAACGAACTTAGCATCTACGTTTAACTCTTTAGATAGATACACTGCTAGTTTTGAGAAACGTTCTTTTAGTTTAGTTTCATCTTGATCGGGGATTGCTGAGAATGTGAATGTTTGTGAGAACAAACTTGAAACCAATAGTAGGTTCATAAGGATTTTTTTCATGGGAACTCCAAAATATTTTTGAAGCAAATGTAGTCATAATTTTGCATTAGTTAAATTTATGTCAAGCCTAAACCTTAGGCAGATGCTTATTGTGATTTGAATTATATAGAGACATATATTAATATTAACTTAAAAAGTAAATATATTTTTACTATTTTAATATTGCTTTAATTCTAATGCTAGTAAAATACTAAATAACATTAACCTATGGAATAGGCGTACATAAATGTAATAAAAATCTTTTTACTGCACTTCTCTTACACCTATTCCATATAAAATACTTTTAAGGCTAAACATGAATAACGAGTCTAAATTGACTAAGTTCGTTCAAGCAGCTGGTTGAGCAGCAAAAATGGGTCCGGGTGATCTAAAACAAACTATTTGCTCTCTTGTTCCAGATGATGAAAACGTTCTTGTAGGATTTGAAAATAGCGAAGATGCATGTGTTTTTAAAATAAATGAAAACGAAGCATTAGTTCAAACTCTTGATTATATTACACCTGTTGTTGATGACCCATATGTTTATGGCAAAATTGCAGCTGCAAACTCTCTATCAGATATCTTTGCAATGGGAGCGGAAGTAAAAACTGCTCTAAATATTGTAGGCTTTGATAAGGTTAATCATACCTACGAAGTTCTCTCCGAGATTCTTAGGGGCGGTAATGACAAGATAAAAGAGTGCGGTGGTGTATTGATGGGTGGACATACTATTGAGTCCCCTGAAATGTTTTACGGATTGAGTGTTACAGGTATGATTCATCCAAGTAATATTTTAAGAAATAATACTCCTAAAATAGGTCATGTTTTAGTATTGACTAAACCAATTGGTATGGGTATCTTAACAACAGCGATAAAAAGAGACTTACTAAGAGACTCAACTACACTTGAAGCTGTTAAAGTTATGGAAGCCTTGAACCATTTACCATCAAAACTTCTAAAAGAGTACGAGGTAAGTGCATGTACTGATGTAACTGGTTTTGGTCTTTTAGGTCACGCTCTTGAGACAAGTAATGAGAATGTATCTCTTAGTATAGATGCTTCTAGTGTTCCTGTAATGGTTGAGGCATTTGAACTTGCAGATAAAGATGTTGTACCAGGTGGAACTAAGAAAAACTTGAAGTATCTAAATGACAAGGTTACATATGTAGGAGATGCTTCAAAGTATGCTCTTATGTTATGTGACACTCAAACGTCAGGTGGACTTTTAATATCGATGAATGAAAAAGATGCAGCAGAGTATATAAAAAGAGTTGAAGATTTGACTTATGGTTATGCGTGTGTGATAGGTTCTATCATTCCAAGAGAAGAAAGAGCAATAATAGTGTACTAAGAGTTTGGTGAGAAGGCGAAGGAATCGAACCCCCCGAGGCGTTTACACAAAAGCCTCCAATCAGGTTTGAAACCTGTGGTGCCCACCAGGGTCACATGCCCCCCAAATCTTGTACATTTGGAATTCTACACTATAAATTATAAAATCTATATAAAAAAGGGTAAAAATGTTTTTACTAAAATCAATTCCCAAGGTTGATAAGTTCATAGAAAATGAACAATTTGATGATTTATCTTCCTCTCTTCTTGTTAGCATCACTCAAGAAGTTCTTCAAAACTTAAGAGAAAATATTTTAAAAGATGAAGTGAAATCTTTCACTGAAGATGAGTTAGTTCAAACAGTTTTACAAAAGTATGAAGAGCTTACAAAACCATCTCTACAAAAGTTAATAAATGCAACTGGTGTCATAGTTCATACTAACTTGGGACGTAGCCTTATAGATGCAAAGACATTTGATAAAGTAAAAGATGTAGTTACTTCTTATAACAACTTAGAGTACGATTTAGCAAAGGGTAAAAGAGGGGAGAGATATTCTCATATATCTGATGTAATATGTAGACTCCTTGGTTGTGAAGATGTTCTTATTGTAAATAACAATGCAAGTGCGGTATTTTTAATCTTAAACACATTTGCAAAGAAAAAAGAAGTCATAGTTAGTCGTGGTGAGCTTGTTGAAATAGGTGGAAGTTTTAGAATACCAGAAGTGATGAAACAAAGTGGCGCAAAACTTGTAGAAGTAGGTGCAACAAATAAAACCCATCTTAGAGACTATGAAGACTCTATAACTGAGAAAACTGCAATGCTTATGAAAGTTCATAAGTCAAATTACTCCATAGAGGGTTTTAGCTCAGAGGTAGAGTTTAAAGAGTTAGTAAGAGTTGCTAAAGAGAAAAACCTTATAGATTACTATGACATGGGAAGTGGACATCTTGTTGACTTGCCATATGGACTAGACCAGCATGAACCTTCAGTACTAAAGTACATGCAAGAAAACCCATCACTTCTTAGCTTCTCAGGTGACAAACTATTAGGAAGTGTACAAGCTGGAATCATCGTAGGTAAAAAAGAGTACATAGCTAAACTAAAAAAGAATCAGCTCCTTCGTATGTTAAGAGTAGACAAACTTACTCTTGCTCTTTTAGAAGAAAACATTACATCTGTTTTACTTAACAAGTTAGATGAGATTCCTACTCTTAAGATGCTCTTTGCATCTACTGATGAGCTTAGAGAAAATGCTCAGTTTTTAAAAATGGCAGTAAATGATATATGTGAAGCCCATATAATAGAAACTACTTCAGTAATAGGCGGAGGAACGACACCAAATAGAACTATTCCGAGTATTGCCATGAGTGTGAAAATTAAAAATTATAAACAAAACAAAATGGAAAAACTATTTAGAGAAAGAAAGATAATAGGTCGTATAGAAGACGATAAGTTTTTACTAGACTTTAGAGCTATACAAAAAGAAGATATCAAACAAATAATTAAAGTAATAAAAGAGATAACAAATGTCTAATTTCATTATCGGAACATGTGGACATATTGACCACGGTAAAACAGCACTAATCAAAGCACTGAATGGTTTTGAAGGTGATACTACAAAAGAAGAAAAAGAGCGTGGAATAACAATAGATCTAAGCTTCTCAAATATTGCCCAAGGCAGTAAAAATATAGCTTTTATAGATGTTCCAGGACATGAAAAACTTGTAAAGAACATGATAGCCGGAGCTTTTTCTTTTGACTGTGTACTTATAGTTGTAAGTGCAGTTGAGGGAATAAAACCACAAACTGTAGAGCATCTAGAGATTTTAAATCTTCTTGGTGTTAAAAATGCAGTTTTAGTTATTACAAAAAAAGACTTGGTTGAGAAGCCTGAGCTAGATAAAAAACTTTTAGAAATTAAAGAGTTTATATCCCGATATGACTTTGACTTGAAGTTTAGCATGGGTGTTTCTATATACGATGAGGTTTCAATAGAGGAGTTAAAAGAAAAACTATTTGCTCTAGATGCAAGCACAAAGATAGAAGAAAACTTCTTTAGATACTACGTAGATAGAGTTTTTAGTGCTAAGGGTGCTGGAACAATTGTAACTGGAACAGTACTTGGAAAACCGATATCTATAAATGATAAGGTATTTATCTCTGACATACAAAAAGAGTCTAAGATAAAGAACATACAAGTTCACGGCGAAGATGCAGAGGTAGCAAACATCTCAAATCGTACAGCCATAAACCTAAGTGGTGTAGATGCTAAGGATATAAAAAGAGGTTTTGTAATAAGCAAAAAAGGGTATCTAAGAGGTTTTAGTTCTATAGATATATCTTTTAAAGCACTAAAAGATAAGTTTTTACATCACAATAGAAACTACTCAATCTATATAGGTTCAAGAAAGATAGATTCAAAGGTATTACTATTTAACTCCCAAGACTCTTTAACAGAGGGTTTTGCATCTATAAAAAGTGATGAAGATATCTTTAGCATCTACAATGAAAAGCTAATCATTAGAGATGGAAACTTTACAGTTGCTGGTGGAGTTGTGCTAAACCCTGTAAGTGATCCTATGAAAAAGTCTCAAAAACTGCATCTCTTAGAAGCACTAAAAGAAAAAGATATACCAAAAGCATACTCGATTTTACTCTATGCACATAAAAAAGGTTTGGGACTAATCTCATCTGCACAAAGGTTTGCACTTTCTCATAAAGAAGCTTTAGAGAGTGCTAAAGAGTTACATGAAAGCTTTGTGGATGAAAAAGAGCTTATCATATATCCTCTATCTACAAAGGCTACTATTTATGCCAATATTAAAAATATTTACACTAAAAATCAATTTGCACTTCTCTCAAATGCTTCTATAAAACTAAGACTAAAGTGGGCTAGTGAAGGTTTTATAGAACTTGTTTTAAATGAACTTGTAACTGAAGAGTTTTTAGTTAGAGATGGAAATCTTTATAAAAATGCAGATATAAAAGAGGACTTCAAGAGTTCTCTAGAAAAGAACATGCTCATAGGTTTAGAAGAGGAGGGTATATCTCCAACTGCTCCATATAATATCTATGATAACTTAGATATAGACAGAAAAATGGGTGATAATATACTCAAAGCTTTATGTGCTAAAAAACAAGTAATAAGAATGAAACACAATCTTTTTATCCATGCAAATAGTCTAAGTAAGCTTGTAAATGAGATGAAAGACATCATAAGAAGAGATGGTTATATAGATATAAAAAACTTTAAAGAAAAACATCCACTAAGTAGAAAATATCTTATCACTTATCTTGATTATCTAGATAATTTCTCAGAGATAAAAAAAGATGGTAATAAAAGAGTTTTTGCAGATTAAAGTAGAATATCTACTAGCTTTAAAAAAACAAAAATACTCACTGCTGATAGTAATGTTTGTAATGAGATTATGGAAGAGATTAGTTTTAAATCACCACCTAATTCTCTTGCTAAAACATAGGCTGAAGATGCAGTAGGTAAAGATGCAAATAAAACTAATACTGTTGTTTGTGTTTTGTCTAAACCTATCATGTAAGAAACTCCCATAATTATAAATGGAAAAATAATAAGTTTTAAAATAGAAGATACAAAGAGTGCAGACTTAGTCTCTCTTAGTGAAGATAGATGCAGACCAACTCCAACAGATAATAGACCAAGAGGAAGTGCTGCTGAACTCATGATAGAAAGTGTACTTTGCATAACTAAGGGTAAGTCTATAGAGAAAAAGTTAAGTGCTCCTCCTGATATACAAGCAATTATTAGCGGATTATAAAGTACTGATTTTATAAATGATAGAGGTGTTACTTTGTCATTTGGAACATAGATGGAAAATATAGATATGCAAAGTATATTTAAAAGTGGAATAACAAAGGTCATAAGAAATAGAGCTAAAACTAATCCTTCATCACCCATATATGCATCCACAAGTGCTAGTAAAACATAAGTGTTAAATCTAATTGCTCCTTGAAAAATAGAGGTAAAAGAACTAGCTTCAAAAGTGAATATTTTGTTGTAAACTATTAGTAAGAAACTAAGTATAAAGATTGAAATAAAAGCAGTTAGAACAAAATCAAAACCATTTATATTTTGTATATTTGCTGTTGAGAGTTTATAAACTAGAAGTGATGGAAAAAGCACAAAGTAGTTAAGTTTATCTAAATATTTCCAAAAGTCTTCATGTGGAAACTTCAGATGCTTAAAAGTATATCCCAACATTATGAGAAAAAATATAGGAATTAGTGTGTTGATTATAGTCATATATAAGCCTTATTTGTAGATGCTCAAAGATTTCTTTTTATTATATCAAAGTCAAAACCTTTTTTGAGATAAATTCGTTATAATCTATTATTCTAAAAAGTAAGGAATTGATAATGTTTAATAAAATGATTTTCTTACTACTAATTTTATTGCCATTATCCCTTTTTTCAAAAGACTTAAAAACTTGTGTATATATTAACTCTTATCATGTTGGATATTATTGGTCCT
>NZ_JADGFC010000221.1 GCF_016744025.1 Sulfurimonas sp. | reverse complement strand
CCTTTGACTTGAGAGTAAGCCTTATCAGCTTCTGCAGAAGTGATATCTTGTTTTAGATATTGCCATATCATAAAGTTTTTTGCACGGCTTTGAGGTTTGGATTCTATATCTTGAAGAGTTATACTAGCATCTAGAGATGCTAGTATAAAAAATAGTGGTAAAAAAATCTTAATCATGATTATAAAGAGTGAAGTAGGGGACTCAATAAAACAATGATAACTTGAAGAGCAATGATAATAACAAGTGGCGCTAAGTCTAAACCATTGAAATCCGTTCTAATAAATCTTCGCACAAGTCTGTATGCCGGTTGAGTAACTCTATGAAGAAACATAACCACAGGATTATATGGGTCTGGATTTACAAAACTTAAAAGTGAGGTTACAATAATAACCCATACATAGATATTTACAAGACTAAGGATTATTGAACCAAGTCCTTGAACGATTTCCATTAACATATTCATTTTACAATCTCACCTATATAGTTTTTTATATATTTATATATCTCAGCAATATCTGGACCATCTTGTGCACCTGTTAGTAAACAACGTAACGCTTGAGAGAAGTTTTCATCTTTAAGTCCAGACTTTTTCATTATATAACTTTGAAACTCATCATATTCTTTAAAGTGTGGTGCACCTTTTATAGTCTTAGTAATTAACTCAGCAGCCTCTTCAAACTCTTTAGGAATCTCTTTAACTGAAAATATAGATTCTATTTTTGACTTCAACTCTTTTGTTGTTGATGCTTCTTCTAAGTATACTTTAGCAAGCTCACCAATGTTTGCATCTGCAAAACCAACATATCTTGAAAGTTCTGTAGCTTCCATATTATTAAGATGCGCCTTGTTAATATCTCTTAAAGTATCAAGACTAAAGCGAGCAGGGCTCTTAGACAGATTATCTAAAGAAAACCATTCTATTGCATCTTCAATATTAAATATCTCTTGAGGAGTCGTATTTCCAATTGATATTAAATAATTTGAAATAGCACTTGGTAAAAAACCTTCTTCTAAAAGCCACTTAACATTAGAAGTGCCATCATTTAAAAGAGTAGGAATATGAGCGTATTGTATCTCTTTTTCATAACCCAAAGAAGCTCGAATATGAGCTTGTTTTGGAGTGTTGTTTAGATGTTCTTCGTTACGAATAACTAAAGAGATATCATTTAACATATCATCAACTGCGCATGCAAAGTTATATTTAGGAGTTTTGTTTTGATTCATGATAACAAAACTATCAACAGCATCTACATCAAAGCTTATATCGCCTTTTATAAGGTCGCTAAGAGCTATATCTTTTTCTGGTCTACTTAGTCTAATAGTGAATGGACTCATATTATCTATTACCAATTCATTAGGTAGATTTCTACAAGCATCATCATAACTATATGCTTTTTTATTCTTTTTTGCTTCTTCTTTTTTCTTATCAATCCAATTAGAAGAACAAAAACAACTAAATGCTCTTTTTTCATGAACTAACTGAAGAGCCATAGCGGAGTGAAAACGAACACTTTCACTTTGGTATATAACTTGAGAGTACTCAATACCAAAAAGACCTAGCAAGTCTACAATTTCTTGATCTTTACCTTCTATATTATTTTCTTTATCTGTATCTTCAATACGAACGATAAAGTCTTCACTTTTTTGTTTTGAAACAATATAGTTAAATAAGGCAACTCTTAAGTCGCCTATGTGCATATCACCAGTCGGACTAGCTGCAAATCTTAGCATTAACATTCCTAAATAATATTTTTTTGAATTTTATCCAATATTTACTTATAATCTATAAGGTTTAAGACATTAATCACAAGAGAAAGTTTTTTATATCTTTCTCTCTAATCTTGAAGAGTAATAAGAGATAGGGTAGGTTAAAAGTAAATATCCAAAAGCCAATGGAATATAACTCTCTAAAGTAGAATAAGTGTAAGCATTAACCTCTTGTGCATTCATTGTAAACTCTGAGACAGAGATAATTGATAAAAGAGATGAATCCTTTATAATAGATGCAAACTGTCCAGCAAGAGGAGGTAACATTCTCTTAAATGCCTGTGGGAAAATTGTATATCTATACATTTGCCAATCTGATAAGCCAAGTGCTATAGCAGATTCATACTGATCATTTTCAACACTTTTTATACTAGCTCTTATGATCTCAGATATATATGCGCCTGCAAACAAGGATAATATAACTATTCCTACTGCATAACGATTATCTAATCCTAAAGCATTTGCAAAAACATAAAAAAAGATAAGGATTTGAACCAATAGCGGTGTTCCGCGGATCACTTCAATAAACATTCGTGAGATAAATCGTAAAAGTATTAATTTTGAGTTTTGACCATATGCAAAAAATAGTCCTATAAAAAAACTC
>NZ_JADGFC010000094.1 GCF_016744025.1 Sulfurimonas sp. | reverse complement strand
GATATATTGTCTCTATTAATTTCTGTTGTGTTAAATCTACGATTTAAATCAGAGAGTATAAAATCTTCTAAATTTTTATTTGTGTTATTCTGTAAATAAGTATCATAATCTTTTAATATTATTCTTAATGGTATTGTTACCTTTTTATCATCTTTTAATTCTTTTAAGATTAAATATTTAACAAAAGTTGATTTCCCTGAACCTGGTTTTCCTAATACTACTAATCTATTATTATCAATCATATCTTCTAAATTAATAGCTTTTTGTTTATGATAATCACTAAAACTAGGGAATACATATAATAGTTCTAGTTTATTTTCTGTGGGGCTATTGCCTGCAGTTGGTAACTTAATTCCAAAAAACTTAATTCTAGAATATTCGCGTATAGCATTATCTTTATAACGTTCATAAAATTTTTGTATATTAATTTTTCTAACTATTATTTTTTGTAAATCTGTTAAAGTTTTGTCAATAGAACCTAAAAGCATAATTTGTTCAGATTCTTTTATATATTTAATTAGGGGAGTAGCTTTTATGTCATCTTTTAACTTGCTATATAGTTTATGTATTATATTACTTGGTAATGTATCAAGATGAATATGCTTGTTAAATAAAGAAATATTAAAACTACTGTCTGAAAATATCATTTTCAAATACATATCTTTAATCTCATCATTATCAAACAATCTTATTATTTCAATTGCATGATATTCTTTATCAAGATTATGAATCACTTCTTGATATATTTTTTCAAAAATTTTATAATCTTCAATTTTATCATTTTTAAAGTACCTGTATATTGACTCTCCAACTTTAAAGCCACCAAAAAGTTCTTTTGCCCCTAGTGATTCAAGTACCATATTTTTCCTATTGTAATTGTGATTTATCAAGCTTTTATTATACCTTTTTTAAATTATTTTTTGTGATAATTCAAGATTATATTAACACAGGCAATAAAATCAAATAATCAAATAATCAAATAATCAAATAATTTTAGCAAATTATTTTTTGTTAAAATATCTGACAAAAATTTCTTTGACAAAATAAATGCTACAATTTGAAAAAAGAAAATATTATGAATAAAAACAAAAAACTTTGCGGAATAGATGAAGCTGGTCGTGGACCAATTGCTGGAGATATGGTTATAGCTGGGTGTATATTGCATTCTCATATAGATGGTCTAAATGATTCTAAAAAACTTAGTGAGAAAAAAAGAGAAGCTCTTTATGAGTTAATCATCAAAGACTCTGTTTATCATATAGTAAAGGTATCTCCCCATGCTATAGATGCAGATGGTATATCACTTTGCATGAAACGTGCTCTAGAAGAGATTATAAAAAACTTGGAATGTGAAGAGTATTTATTTGATGGTAACTCAAATTTTGGAGTAACCGGTCTTCCTACTATGATAAAAGCAGATGGAAAAGTTGCGGAGGTTAGCGCTGCATCTATACTTGCAAAAGTCACACATGACAGAGATATTATTAAAGAGGCGAAAAAGTATCCTGAATATCAGTTTGAAAAACATAAGGGATATGGAACTGCTCTGCATGTTGAGATGATTAAAAAATATGGATATTGCGATATTCATAGAAGAAGCTATAAACTTAAAGCTCTTGAAGCGACTCTATTTTAGAGTCTGTTTTGTTTTTTATTTAGATGTAGTTGCGTTTAAAGCAAGTATTGCCATATTTTGCATATGAGCTGTAACATCTTTTTTAGCTGTTATAACTTTTTTAAGTTCATCTAAAAAGTATTCTTTAGTTCTCTCATCAGCCATATTGAAAATATGAAGTACCCACTCAGTATTTAGTTTCATATCTTCTTCTTGTTTAGTTACTTCAAATACTTTATATAGATTGATATCAGTCTTTTGTAGAAGTTTTAAAACTTTATTGTAAAAAGGCGGTACATCGTAACTGATAAGAGATGCTAAATCATCTTTTGGGATGCTTGCATCTGTATCGAACAAGCCATCCTTTCCAACAATAAGAGCATTACCAATTACAAGTTGTTCACTTACAAAAAATGGTTTCATTTTTTTTGATATTGCATTCGCATCACTATGAATAGTATGCGTATCGAGTATCGACAGCTCATCTGTTAAGATAGAGTCAAAAAAGCTATACACAGTATTAGCGTGCATCTCTATATCTATCTCTTTTAATTCTTGTTTTGTTGAGTCAATCGAATATGCTTTCATCTAAAAATTCTCCAATAAAATTATACTTACAAAAGTTCCTTCTTCTAAATCACCATCATCTTCACCAGTTACCATTAATGCACTAGAGTTTAACATATTAGTAAGGATTGCAGAACTTCCTACTTTTTTGTCTTTAAAGTTTACAAAATACTCACCATCAACAATTTCAACATTACATGCAGTAAATTCTGTTAAACGACTTCTTTTTGTAAATCTCTCACTTAGTTTTGCTTCTACTCTTTTATATGGCTCACTTTTGCCTAGCATCTTAGACACAAGAGGAAATCCGTAAAGAATAGAAACAACAGTTGAAGAGTATGCAAAACCAGGTAGAGCTAAGATAAACTTACCTGCTCTTTGTGCAACCATAATATGTTTTCCAGGCTTAATTGCTACACCCTTGTAAACAATTTCAGCACCAAGACGTGGAACTATATCTTTTACAAAGTCATAATCACCAACACTAACACCGCCAGTACTGATAAGAATGTCAGCAGATGCAAGAGCATTTTCAAAAGTCTGCATGATTTCATCTTTGTCATCAGGGGCAGTTCCAAGTTGAATAGCTTCAGCACCAGCTTGCTCAAACAAAGCACATAAAGTATAGTTATTTGAACTTCTTATTTGTGCTGGATTATCACTTTGTTCACCAAGATCTAAAATCTCACTACCAGTGGAGATAACAGCAACTCTAGGTTTAAGAGCAACTTTTAGCATTACCTTGTTAAGACCAGCCATTACACCAATCTCAGCAAAACCAATTTTTGTACCTTTTTTTATCAGTACATCTCCAGCTTTATAACCTTCGCCAACAGGACGAATAGAAGAGCCAAAATTTACTTTTTCATCTATATATATTTTATCGCTATTTTCGCTCACACTTACATTTTCTATTTGGATAAGAGTATCAGCTCCATCAGGCATCATAGAGCCTGTAAAAGTTTTAATACACTCTCCATCTTCTAGAACTCTTCGCTCATCATTTCCAGCAGGGTTATCTCCAAGTATAGAGATACTATCACTATCTAAGTTAGCATGTTTTACAGCATAACCATCCATAGATGCAGTTGGGAACTGAGGGTCGTTATACTCAGCAATAATATCTTGAGCTAATATTCTTCCAATCGTAGAACTTAGTGGAAGGTTCTCACTTCTAAAGCTTCCAGTATCTAAGAGGTCTAACATATTTTGACTTGTCTCATATGATAATAGTTTCATGATAATAATCCACTCCCTTTAATTGCAGTTGATCTATCAAGTGCATAAACTCTCTGTCCATCTTTGAGATCATACTTCCAGATAGGTGCAGAAGCTTTAAAGTCTTCAACAAACTCATCTATAAACTCTAACGCAACTCTTCTTTTTGGAGAAAAAACTGCAGCTATATATGATGATTCATGAAGCATTACATCTCCACGAGAATGTGCCATTTTTATTACTGCGCCCTTCTCTTTTGCTTTATCTTGCCAATCATTAAACCATTTATTTAAGATAGGTTCATAAATATCAAAACTAAGACCATCTATCTCATCTTCACTTCTTACAGTTCCAACAAAAGGGATATAAGCACCATAATTACTATTTGCTTCTGATTCATACCAATCTTTTAAAATTGTTGGTACATCTAAAGAGCCATCATAAAGATATAGCATCTATCAGCCTCCACAGACTGGAGGAAGAAGCGCAACTTTATCACCATCTTTTAAAGCAAAGTCTCTACTGCTTACAAGTGTATCATTAACTGCAACTGCTGAATTTTCTAACCACTCTTTCATCTGAGGATCATCTTGCAGTATTGTTGCTAACTCGTTTAAATTTGTAATATCTAACTCTAAAGGCTCTTTTTGTATAGGCCCTAAAAATTCTACTTTAACCATATTGTAGACTCCAAAACTATATTTATTTAAGCGATTATATCAAAGATAAGTTAAGTGATGTATAATTCAATCAATTTATTTCGGAGTTAGATTTGGTTTTTGGAAAAATAGACTATTTAAACTTACTGCCTTTTCATGTTTTCATGAAACGTTTTACTAGAAGTTCTCAACAAAGTATGAGTATGCACTATAGACGTGGAGTTCCAGCAAAAATAAATGAGAAATTCTTATCTCGTAGAGTAGATGCCGCCTTTATCTCAAGTATTCATGCACAAAAACATAAACATGTAAATCTAGGAATTATTGCAAAAAAAGAAGTACTGAGTGTTTTAGTAGTTCCAAACGTAAAAAATGAAAAAGATATAGAATCAGCAACTTCAAATGTATTAGCAAAAGTTTTAGACATAAAAGGGAAAATTCTTATAGGAGATAAAGCTCTTAAGCATTATCTAGAAGGTAAGCCAAATATAGACTTAGCTGCCCAGTGGAACACTAGGCATAAACTACCATTTGTATTTGCTCTTCTTTGTTATCACAAGGATAGACAACTATATAAAAATATTGAAAGACAATTTTCAAAACGAAAAATCAAAATCCCTCAGTACCTTTTAAATGAAGCATCTCTTAGAACAGAAATCTCAAAAAAAGACATATTAAACTATCTCTCATATATATCATATGATTTAGATAATAAAGCAAAAAAAGGTCTCTCACTTTTCTATAAAAGTGTCAAAAAATGACAATTTTATGTTAAAATGTCCTTATGATAAAGACATTAATACTACTTATTTCACTAACTCTTTTTGCAAGTGAACCAATCTCCCCAATACCTACAAATATAAAAGTTAATCTAGCAAAAGCGAAACTTGGCAAAAAGCTATTTTGTGACACTATTCTTTCTAAAGACAACTCTACAGCATGTGTTAGTTGCCATAATCTATCAAAAGGTGGAGCTGATTCTAATGTAGTATCGAGTGGTTACGCTCACAATAAAGGAAATATCCAGTCACCTACAGTTTTTAACTCTAGATATAACTTTAAACAGTTTTGGAACGGACGAGCGGGTAATCTTACAGAACAAGCCGATGGACCAATAAACAATCCTGATGAGCATAATATGGATCCTCAAACTATAGAAGAAAGAGTAAATAACTCACAAGAATATAAAAAACTTTTTAAAGAAGTTTATTCAACTTCATATATTACGTACAAACAAGTCCTCGAATCAATTGTAGAATTTGAAAATGCCCTTACTACACCAAACTCAAGATTTGACAAATTTCTTAGAGATGAAATTCAACTTACAAAAGATGAAAAAGATGGTTATATAATTTTTAAACAATATGGTTGTATTACCTGTCACAATGGTATAAATATAGGTGGTAATTCATTTCAAAAAATGGGGACATTTTTAGATTATGAGATGCAAGATGATTATCCAGATAGAAGTAAAATAACTAAGAATCCAAATCATAAAAATGTATTTAAAGTTCCTACCCTTAGAAATATTTCTAAAACAGCCCCTTACTTTCATGATGGAAGTGCAAAAAACCTAAAAGAGGCTCTAACAATAATGGCTAAACATAATCTTGGTATTAAATTTGAAACAGAAGAAGTTGAAAAAATAATATCTTTTTTGAAAACACTAGATGGTGAACAACCTAAAATACTGGAAGAGATATGAAACTAAAACAACTTATGTACTTAGTCCTAGCAATTGGGATAATATCATCTATAGCTATAGTTTACTTCTACCTTATTCAAAAAGATTTCACAAAACAGCATAGAGAATTTCTTCTGTCTGTAAATGCCTTAGAAAATGCTCATCTAGACCTCGAACATCAAATACTTCAAAACTCTATCTACTCTTATACTAATCAAGATAAGATAGCATCTGCAATGATTAAAACTGAAGAAAGATACAATAGTTTAACAAAGTTTGAAATACTAAATAATCCCACATATAAAGATACTAAGAAAAATATACATTCACTACAGAAAAATCTAAATCAAAATTTGAAAAATATAGAAGACTACATCATGTTAAATGCAGGTATAAAAAACTCTTTAGTATTTTTAAATAGACATATAGAAAAAGCAAGCTATCTTATAGAAAAAGATAGAGAACTTTTTATTCAAGCTTCAAAAATTATAAAACACTTCAACGATGCAAGAAGGGTTCAAGACCTTGATTATATAAACCGAGACAACTTTTTACTCAACTCTAAATCTAACAATGCAAAAACTCAAAGCTTTATAGATGGCTTTAACCTTCATTCAAAATACCTTGTTAAAAGATATCCAATATTTTTAAAAACTACAAAGACTATTTTAAATAATGATATTCATATACTTATTGAGAGGTTAAAACAAAAATTTTCTTCAAGTGCAATGAGTGACTTTAAGGCACTCGATATATTTGCATTTACTCTCTTTAGCGTATTTATCTCTTCTCTTTTTCTTATAGTTATTCTATTTTTAAACTACCTAAAAGAGAATAAAAAGCTTAAAGAGACTACTGCATCTCTTAAACATTCTCTTTCGTATGATCACTTAACTGACTTACATAATAGAAGAGCTTTTGAGAGTAACTTGCTAAAAATAAGTAAGCCTCATCTTCTTATACTTAATATTGATGGTTTTAAATATATAAATGATATTTACGGAAATGATGTTGGAAATATAATACTTCAAGAACTTGCCCAAATTTTGAAAGATAAATTTTCAAGTCGAGAAAATGCTTGTCTATACCGTCTTGGTGGCGATGAATTTGGAGTTTTATTTAACAATATTTCAGATGAAAATGCATATGAAATTGCAAAAGAACTAGTCAATAAAATCATAAATCATAACTTTATAGTTTATGATTTAACTCTGCATCTAATGGTAAGTGTTGCAAGTAATTCTATAGTCCCTATTTTAGAAAATGCCGATCTTACCTTGAAAGTGCTAAAAAAAGATTACACTCAAAGAGTTTTGCAATATCATAATAATTTAAATCTACAAACAGATGTCAAAGAAAATATGAACACTATAGAGCTAATAAAAGCTGCCGTAGATGATGATAAAATTATTCCTTATTTTCAACCAATAATTAATCTCAAAACTTCTAAAATAGAAAAATATGAGGCCCTAGTTAGAATAAAACTAAAAGATGGAACTCTTCTTTCTCCATATAAATTTTTAGATATTTCTAAAAAAACTTCTTATTATCATTTCATAACTAAAACAATGATAGAAAAAACTCTAAAAATGGCAAAAGAGTTCCCTCAATATAGATTTTCAATAAATATTTCAATGATTGATATACTAGATACTAAACTAACTCATATATTATTTACTTCATTAGATGCAAACCAAGATATAGCAAAAAGATTGGATATTGAGCTTTTAGAATCAGAAGATATTCATAACTTAGCTGCTGTAAAAGACTTCATTACAAAACTACATGCATTTGGCTCAAAAATACTTATAGATGATTTTGGAACAGGTTATTCTAACTTTTCTTATTTTTCAGATTTAGATATTGACTTGGTAAAAATTGATGGTTCTATTGTTAGTGAGATAGAGACAGATAATAGAAAACTTCATATGTTAACTAGTATTCATAAGTTTTCAAATGGAATGAATATGAAAAATGTTGCAGAGTTTGTTGAGACAAGGGAAGTGGCACTTTTACTTAAAGAAATTGGTGTAGAGTATGCACAAGGGTATTACTTCTCTCAACCTCTAGAGAGACCTCTAGAGAATGATGAAGTTACTATTTAGTTGATGTTCATTAAAACGAACTCGTCCGTTTTAATGGCAGGGACAAATGTCCCTTGCAACCCCCTAAAGCCTAGTTATTTTAATATTTTAGCTAACTCTTTTTTGTATGCTTTGATGTTAAAATCTTTCATATCTGAAACACCACTATCAACTGCAGCCTGAGCAACAGCACTAGAAACTTCTACGATAAGTCTTTTATCAAAGGGTTTAGGGATAAGATAATCTTTACCAAATACAACCTCTTTACCATATAACTCACTTACATATTTTGGAACTTCACAACGAGCAAGATTAGCAAGAGCGTGAGCTGCAGCTAGTTTCATTTCATCATTTATCTTTTTAGAACGTACATCCATCGCACCTCTAAAAATAAATGGAAAACCTAAAACATTATTTACTTGATTGTCAAAATCACTTCTTCCTGTTCCTATAATTGCATCTGGTCTAGCGGCTATAACATCTACAGGATAAACTTCAGGTGTTGGGTTTGATAAAGCAAATACAATTGGGTCAGTTGCCATTGTCTTAATATCTTCGATTGTAAATGTTCCAGGCTTAGAAAGTCCTAAAACAACATCAGCAGATTCAAAAGCTTCTGCGTGAGTCATATAACCTTCAGCAGAAAATTCTCTTTTATATTCATTAAGGTCACTTCTACCATTATGAATAACACCTTTTGAGTCAATCATATAAATCTCTGTTGCACCAAGTTTTCTGTATAATCTTGCACAAGAAATTGCAGCAGCACCTGCTCCAACAACTACAATTTTTAAATCTTCTATTCTTCTATGAGTAATTTCACAAGCATTGATAATACCCGCAGCCGAAATAACTGCAGTACCATGTTGGTCATCATGCATTACTGGAATATCTAACTCTTCAACAAGTCTTCTTTCAATTTCAAAACACTCTGGAGCTTTGATATCTTCTAAGTTAATTCCACCAAATGTTGGAGCAATTGCAGTAACAACAGAACAAAATCTATCTATACTTTCAGTATCTACTTCAATATCAAAACAGTCAAGTCCAGAAAAACTTTTGAATAAAACACCCTTTCCTTCCATAACTGGCTTAGATGCCAAAGCACCAATATTACCAAGTCCTAAAACTGCAGTTCCGTTTGAGATAACGGCTACAAGATTCTTTTTCGCAGTATAACGATAAGCATCTTCAGGATTTTTCTCAATTGCTAAACATGGAACAGCAACACCCGGAGTGTACGCAAGTGATAAGTCTTTTTGAGTAGCTACTGGCTTAGTAGTCTCAACTGATATTTTCCCAGGTTGTGGAAATTCATGGTAATCAAGAGCTTCTTGATCTGTTGTAGATGTTTTAGACATAAGATAAAATCCTTAATTTTTGTTTTAATTTTTGGAGATTATATCTAAAATAAATTTATTTTTACTTTACTAAAGATTATCATTCATAGCTAAAGAGCTTATAATTATTTTTACAAAATATAATATGTTAATTTTTATTTCTTCTTCCATTTTGAGGTACGATATAGTAAAATCCTATTGTTTATGAAAATTGAACTACTAAAGGATATATTAATGGAGATAAGTTTTATCATTACAGTGGCAACTATAATCTTTTTTGCTTCCATTGTTCATGGAGGTATTGGTTTTGGCTTTGGTATGATTTCTACGCCACTCATAGCATTATTCACTGATATTCAAACTGCAATTACATTAATAATTATTCCAACTATGCTTGCAAATATTGTAAGTATTGTAAGTGAGGGGAATTTTTTTGAAGCCATAAAAAAGTTTTGGTTTATTATTTTACTTATGGTTATAGGTAGTGCTATTGGAACAATTTTACTTATTTTTACAAACTCTGATTATTTTAAACTTCTTTTAGCTTTTATTATATTTGTATATTTACTTCAGTCTACTTTTAATATAAGATTTTCTTTTGTTTCTAAAAATCCAAAGCTTTCGACATATGTTTTAGGAATTGTAGGAGGAACTATGTCAGGACTTACTAATATAGTTGCACCCTTGATGATTATGTATACTATGGAGCTAAACTATTCAAAAAAAGACACAATTCAACTATCTAACTTATGTTTTTTATTTACAAAAATAGGACAACTAACAATCTTTTTATATTTTGGAACATTCACAATCCAAATTTTTGAAGTTTCAATGATAAGTGTAATAGCTGTAGCAGTAGGACTATTTTTTGGAATAAAGATAAAAAGAAAAATTGATACAAAGTTTTATACAAAAATATTGAAAATATTATTATTTATTATTGCTTCTATACTAGTTTTAACAACTATTTAGAAATTTAATATATACACTACTTTGTCAATTTACACTGTTGTGAATTGAGAGAGTACCCTATGCCTTTTACTATAAGTATTGCATTTTCTGGCAATTTTTTACGAAATCTTTTTACTAATGCTCTTATATTCATAAGGGTTGTAATCTCACCTTCCCATATATATTCTTCTATCTCTTCAAAAGAGACAACTCTATTGATATCTTTTGCTAAAAGTTCCAAAAAGAGTATCTCTTTTTTGGCTAGTTTT
The DNA here is from genome assembly GCF_016744025.1 of Sulfurimonas sp. Taxonomy (GTDB): domain Bacteria; phylum Campylobacterota; class Campylobacteria; order Campylobacterales; family Sulfurimonadaceae; genus Sulfurimonas. Next base: position 259 of record NZ_JADGFC010000094.1, on the reverse strand, counting down.
ACATTACCCTCAGGAGAACTAAGAAAATTACTTTTGTAATCATAAACAAAACCTAAATCTAATGTCTTAAGTATAATGGTTCCCTTTTTCAAGACCAGTAAAACAAGTTTTCTTATTTCACCTCTTTACGATACCAGTGGTAACAGTTTTTGTCTCCTAGGTGGAATGTCCCCTATAAACTAGACAAACTTTAATTCAGTAATTTAGATAGAATAATACAAATGTGTTATGAGATTTAATAGGATTAAAAATGGCAAGA
>NZ_JADGFC010000093.1 GCF_016744025.1 Sulfurimonas sp. | reverse complement strand
CCGCTTAATATTTCTTCTAACCAAAGATGGGCAGTTGTTGCTTCTAGTTTTATTTCCATTGAAGCGTCCACAAGAGATTAGTATTTTGCTGACATAGAATAACCAATATCAAAAAGAAAGGTAATTGTAGATAGAGCAACAAAAAGTGTAACTATTAAAAACATTAAAAATTTGACTTTAATTGATAATAATTTCTTTTGTAAATTAATCATATTTTATTTTCAACTCATTTATTTTCATAAATGAATTATACACCAATTGTTCATTATTATATGTGAGCATTAGTACAAGTATATAAATATATTTAAGTTAATTAACTGTTTTTTGAATTCATTTTATAAACATAAGCTAGTACTTCCGCAACTGCTGCAAATAGTTCTTCGGGTATTGGTTTATCAACTTCAACATCAGCATACAAACTTCTAGCTAGTGGTGGATTCTGAACTATATGCACACTATTTTCTCTTGCTATTTTTTTAATCTGCTGAGCAATATTATCCATCCCTTTTGCAATTACTATTGGTGCTCGTTTAGTTTCTTCATACTTTAAAGCTACTGCATAGTGTGTTGGGTTGGTAATTACAACATCAGCATTTGGGACTTCAGCCATCATTCTTTTTCTAGATGCTTCCATCTGAATTTGGCGAATTTTACCTTTTATTAAAGGATCTCCCTCCATATTCTTCATCTCATCTTTGATCTCTTGCTTACTCATTTTAAGACCATCAAAATACTGTTTTCTAACTATAATAATATCAATCATAGCAAATATAAAGATTATTAAAAGCATCACAAAGGCTAAAATTATTGCCTTATCTTTTAACCAAACAAGTTGCTCTCCTAAACTAAAAAGAGCAACTGTTGGAAGCTCTGTAATATACAAAAAGAAAAAGACAAAACCAATGCCTAAGGTAGTAAAAGATTTAAAAGTTATCTTTACTGACTCTATAGCTTTTTTCATGGAGAATAGATTTTTTGTTCCCTTAATAGGATCAATTTTTTTAAAATCAGGCATGATAGCTTTAGTTGTAAAAAGAAACCCAAACTGTGCAAGTGCAGCTATAATTCCTGAAATTGCAACCGAAACAGCTAAAGGCATTATTATTAGAAGGAATTCTCTAACCGTGATAATAGCAATATCAATCATAAATAACTTATCTAGTGGAGTTCCAATCAAAGAGAAGTAATATTTAAAAAGCTGTAACATATGATCACTCATATATGGAAATAGCATTAGTATAGAGAGTATTGCAACAAAGAGAGTAATTACGCCAGAAGTATCTTGAGACTTCGGTACATTACCCTCGTTCCTTGCATCTTCTATCTTTTTAGGGGTGGGTTCTTCTGTCTTCTCAGCATCATCAGCCATCTATTATCTCCTAGAAGAACGCATAAAAATCTATAAAAGATTTTTCTTTAGTACAATAGCGGTTAGCGTAGAAAAAAGGACTTGTTCTTTTTTCGTTCAAATTGTGGATATCTTCAGTTTTTTTAGCATCATCAGCCATGGATTATAACTTTAATCCATTTTCATAGATAAGTCTATCCAATTTGCTTGATGGATTAATGAGCCGCTGCTTATTGCATCTACACCACTTTTTGCGTATGACTCAATTGTATTTAAAGAGATATTTCCACTTGCCTCTAAAAGTACACTAGGAAATTCTTTATCTCTAAATAGAACTATTTCTTTTATTTCCTCTGGAGTCAGATTATCACACATAACAATATCAGCATCACTAGCCATTGCTTCTTTTGCTATAGCAAAATTTTCTGCTTCTACTTCTATTTTTGCAGTAAAAGGAATCTGTTTTCTTGCTTTTAGTATGTAGCTTTTTAAATCTTTTATAGTTTTAAGATGTGTATCTTTTATCATTAAAGAATCATCAAGGCCCATGCGATGATTTACGGCTCCACCAGTTCTTGTTGCATACTTTTCAAAAATTCTAAGTTGTGGTCTAGTCTTTCTAGTATCTAAAAGTTTAACCCCGTATGGCTCTATGATGTTTACATATTTTCTAGTAAGTGTTGCGATAGAACTAGCATGTAAAAGCATATTTAACAGTGTTCTCTCTATTCGAAGTAGTGTATGCGAATCTCCACTGATTGTAGCAATCACATCACCTTTTACAAATACTTCAGAATCATCTTTAAACCAAGTAATTTCAAAGTTTTGCAAATTTGCTAAAATATCTATATATTTTACTCCAGCAACAACACCATCACTTTTTGCAATTATTTTGGCACTTGCATCTATACTTGGCTCAACAAGAGCATATAAGTCTCCACGACCAACATCTTCTGCAAGTGCATCAATTACAAATTTTTCTATCATAGTGCCAACATTCTCTCTAGAGCAATTTTTGCCCACTTTTGAGTTTTTTCTTCTACTAATATTTCGTTTAGAGGTTCACCATCATCAATTGATTTTAAAGTTAGATAAACATCTTCAAGAGTAGTTTCATTCATTGTAGGACATTCTGGTTTTGTAGAAGATAATACATAAGTATTTTTATCTCTTAAACGATTCACCATATTAAATTCAGTTCCTACTGCAACTTTTTGATCTTCTGGTAGTTCTGTAATGTACTTAATAAGTTGAGAAGTAGACCCAACAAAGTCAGCTTTATCGCAAATAGCGGGATCACATTCAGGATGCACAGCTATTAAAATACCTGGATATTTTTTACGGTAAAAAACAATATCTTCTACTGTAAAAAGTTGGTGAACCGAGCAAAACCCGTTATAACAAATAACATCTGCATCTTTAGGATCTTTACCATCACCAATAACACAAGAGTTTAGTCCCATTTGATTTGCTATGTTTTTACCTAGGCATCTATCTGGAACGAAAAGAATTTTCTTTCCCTCTTGCAAAGCTGTAGTAATAATTGTTTTAGCATTTGAACTTGTACAAACCATACCACCCATTTCTCCAACTTTTGCTTTTACTTCAGCATTTGAGTTGATATATGTAATTGGTAAGATGTCCTCTCTTGAAATTCCGTTATCTTCTAAAAACTTAACAGATTCATCGTAATATATAGTATCAATCATTCTAGCCATTGCACAACAAGCGACTTTAGGCATAACAACTCTTTTATTAGGAGAAAGTACTTTTACACTTTGTCCCATAAAACCAACACCACTAAATACAACAAATTCTGCATCATCATCTCTGGTTTTAATAGCAAGTTCCAGTGAATCACCGGTAATATCTGCTATTTCAAAAACTTCATCTCTTTGGTAAAAATGTGCCACAAGAGTAACACTTAATTTATTTTTTAATTCAATAATTTTTTGTTTTAATTCTTCATTTGTAAAGTTCAACAAATAATCCTTTATATAATGATTTCATAATTTTTGTAATTATATCGAATTTTATATACTTATAACTATATGTAAAGTAAAATGTCATAATTAATATATAAGGTATTTAATGGAATTTTTATTTAACTCAAATGTACAATTTTTTATAGCAGCTTATTTGATTGGTGGTATACCGTTTGGTTTGCTACTTGCTAAAAAGTTTGCTGGTGTAGATGTTAAAACAAGTGGAAGCGGAAGTATTGGTGCAACAAATGTACTTAGAGTTGTTAAAGAGACTAACCCTGAACTGGCAAAAAAACTTGGTGCGGCTACTCTTGTTCTAGACGCGCTAAAGGGTATAGTAGTCTTAGCGGTTGCTTATTTTACTGGTATGAGTGAATCAACTCTTTGGGCAATTGCAGTTATTTCTGTAATTGGTCATTGTTTTAGTCCTTACTTAGGTCTTGAGGGTGGAAAAGGAATAGCAACGGGAATGGGTGTAATGATGTTTATGCTTCCGGTAGAGACAGTAATTGCTCTTGTTGTTTGGGCAATAGGTGCAAAAACAATTCGTATATCTTCTGTTTCATCACTAAGTGGTGTTGGAGCTCTTTTAATAGCTAGTTTTTTTATCCATCCTGATATGGCTCATGCTCCTGTAGTTTTTATAGTATTTATTCTTTACTATAAACATATTCCGAATATCATTCGCCTTTTTAAAGGCCAAGAAAAAAGAGTAGTTTAGTGACTATACATATAGAAGATCTAAAATTCAAATGTATTATTGGAATTTTAGATTTTGAAAGAGTAACCCCACAAGATGTAATTATCAATATGACAATAGATTATAAGTATGAAAAAGAATTCATAAACTATGCTCAAATTGTCGAAATAATCAAAGAAACTATGCTTGAAAGTGAGTTTTTGCTTATTGAAGAGGCTTTAGATAACTTGAATTTAAAGTTAATTAAAGAATATTCATCTATAAAAAGCATGTTTATAAAAATAACAAAACCATCGATTTTACCCGAGTGTATGGTAAGTGTAAGCAATAGCTATAAATACTAATCTTAAAATTTAGTTAAAGAATTATTAAAAAAAATTGAAAAAAACTTTAAAGTTAGCTAAAATTATGATATCATTCCGCCAAAATATTCACTTATAGGACAAAATTAATGCGCATTCTTATTATAGAAGATGAAGTAACATTAAACAAAATGCTTGCTGAGGGACTAAAAGAATTTGGTTACCAAAGTGACGTAGTAGAGACTCTTAAAGATGGAGAGTATTACTTAGACATTCGTAACTACGACTTAGTCCTTATGGACTGGATGCTTCCAGATGGAAACTCTATAGATATCATTGGTGATATCAAGACTAATACACCAAAAACTGTAGTAGTAGTTCTATCTGCAAGAGATGATAACGAAAGTGAAATCGAAGCTCTAAGAAGTGGTGCTGATGACTATATCAGAAAACCTTTTGACTTTGATGTTCTAATTGCTCGTATTGAGGCTCGCCTTCGTTTTGGTGGAAGCAACATTATTGAGATTGAAGACTTAATAATCAATCCTGAAGAAGAAAAAATCACTTATAAAGATCAAGAGATCGAACTAAAAGGTAAACCTTTTGAAGTTCTTACTCACCTTGCTCGTCACCGTGATCAAATTGTTTCTAAAGAACAACTTCTTGACGCAATTTGGGAAGAACCTGAATTAGTAACTCCTAACGTAATCGAAGTTGCTATTAATCAAATTAGACAAAAAATGGATAAACCATTAAATATCACAACTATCGAAACTGTTCGTCGTCGTGGTTACCGTTTTTGTTTCCCAAAAGAAATAAACTAAATACTATCTAAAATACGAAAAGGAATTTTCTTCCTTTTCGCTTGTCTATTAAAAACTTCATAAATACTCTTTTTTTATTTAAATATACTAAGATATAATTACATATAATTAACACTAGGGTCATTAATGTTCTCAAAAAAAAGTATAAGAAGAAATTTTCTAATCCAATTAATCTTCGCATCAACATCCCTCATCTTTATATTTTCATCTTTTTTATATCTTTATATTGAAAATTCTATATATGATGAAAAGCACCAAGAATTAATTCAATATGCAAAGAATATAGCAACAAATCAGTCGCTTGTTCAAATTGATCCCGATACGCCAGATGCTGTACTTGGAATTGATGTTGAAATTATTCATATTAAAAAACTCAATCAAGATATTGACTTATATGAAAGTACAAAAAAAAGACGTACATATCTAACTCTAGTATATCCTTTTAACTTTGATGAATTAAGTTACCTAAAAATCACAAAAGAGATAACACCAACAAAAAAACTCTTAGCAAAGATACTACGTTATATATTTATTATCAATATTGTAGGTTTTGTTCTTGTTATTGTATACGCTATAGCCCTTTCAAAAATGTTAATCACTCCAATACAAACTATCAGTTCTAGACTTTCAAATATGAATGAACATCTAATGAGACCCTTACAAGTAAATGAGCTTCCAGATGAGTTTGAGCAACTTGGAAGTACTATTAACCACCTAATAGCAAGGATTCAAAATTTTGTTAAGTATCAAAAAGAGTTGTTTATTGGAACAGCACATGAGCTTAAAACTCCACTAGCTGTGATAAAACTAAAAAATCAAGTAACTCTTATAAAAAAAAGAACTCCAGAAGAATATATAGATGCTTTAAAAACCACTAATAAAACAGTTGATGAAATGAATATAATTGTATCTAATATTCTAAATATTGGTCGTCAAGAAGGTGCTCAGTTTGAGAAACCTGTACAAGTTGATGTTATAACTATACTAAAAGAAAAAGCGAATGACTTTAGACTCCTCGCTGAAAATGATGGCAAAAGATTACAGATGCATTTTGAGCCAAATGGATTTATGGCAACAATGCAGACATCTCTACTAAATCAGATTATTCAAAACTTTTTACAAAATGCTTTAAAATTCACAGAAAAAGACAAATCAGTAACTCTAAGAAGTTCTGAGACTAGTTTTGGACTACTTATTGAAGTCATTGATGAGGGATGTGGAATAGATGAGAGTATAGACCTATTTGCGCCCTTTAAAAGACAAGGAAATAAGTCTGGTGTTGGACTAGGACTCTTCTTAGCAAAAAGTGCATCAGATGCAATGGGAGCTAAAATTAGTATTAAAAATAGAACTGATGGAATTGATGGTACAGTATCATCACTCACTTTAAACTCTAAATTATCTTGTATACTACCAAAAAGGTAATCATTTAAAAATTCCTGAAGCTATAATTTGATATAAATCCACCATATAAAGTATAGAAAAATAATTCTATAAAAAAATAACTATAAAATATAAGGTTTACTAATGGCTCTATTAATTAATGATGAATGTATTGCATGTGATGCATGTCGCGAAGAGTGTCCTACAACTGCTATCGAAGAGGGTGACCCGATTTACTATATAGATCCAGATAGATGTATTGAATGTGTTGGTATTTATGATGAACCGTCTTGCATCTCTGTTTGTCCTGTTGACTGTATTGTTCTAGACAAAGACAATATAGAATCTATTGCAGAACTTCAATTTAAATCAAAAAATTTACAAGACGAAGAGTAAAGTAAACGTACATGGCAAAACGTGTAGCAGTAATAGATATAGGATCTAACTCAGTTAGACTAGTAGTTTATGAAAAAACTTCTCGTTTTGCATTTCACCTACTAAATGAATCAAAAAGCAGAGTAAGGCTCTCTGAAAATGCTTATCAAAATGATGGCAATCTTCAAGAGCTAGCTATGCAAAGAACTATAGATGCATTAAAAGACTTCTTAAGCATCATTTCCTCATACAAAGCAAGAAAAACTCTATGTGTTGCTACTTCAGCGCTAAGAGATGCACCTAACAAAAAAGAGTTTCTTCAAAGAGTACAAAAAGAGTTACAACTCAATATTAAAATAATTGATGGAGAAAAAGAAGCCTACTTAGGTGCTATTGCATGTGCGAACCTTCTTCCTCCTCAAAAAGATTCATTAAGCATAGATATAGGTGGTGGTTCAACTGAGCTATCTATTATTAATGATAAAGATATTTCTAATACTATCTCAATCAATTTAGGAACAATGAGGCTAAAAGAGCTATTCTGTGATGATAAAAATAAAAATGAAGCCATAGAGTACATAGATGAGAAACTAAAGGCTCTAGATGGCTTAAAAGCTAATACACTAGTTGGTATTGGTGGTACATTTAGAGCTATATCAAATGCTATCATGAAAAAGAAAAATCATCCACTAAATAAACTTCATGCATTTTCTTATACCAAAGCGGAACTAGATGATTTTATCTCATTAGTAATGCAAGCAGATGCAACTCAACTTAATAACCTAGATATAAAAAGTGAGAGATTTGATATCATTAAACCAGGAGCTCTTATACTTCAAAGAGTACTAAACAAATTCTCTATTACAAATGCTATCACAAGTGGTGTTGGAGTAAGAGAGGGAGTTTTCCTCGCAGATTTACTAAGAGGCTCAAAAGATAGATTTCCAGAGCATTATAATAGTTCAGTAAGATATATTTTAGACTCACACATTAGTGAAAAGAATATGTCAAATCAACTAAACTCATTGGCAAAAAGAATTTTTGATATTGCACATGAGCATCTAGGAGTAGACGCTTCCTATCGTAGAGACTTAGGTATTGCAGCAAAACTTTATTCTTGCGGAAATAATATACACGCTTTTTCCAAAAACAAACATAGTTATTATATACTTCAAAGTGCTCTAGAGTATGGATTTACGCACAATCAAATAACATTAATATCTACTTTATGTAAATATGCAAAGAAGAAACAACCCTCAACTTCACATATGCAAAAGTATTCTGAACTTCTACCAGAGAAGCAAACTCTATTTGCTCTTAGTTATATGATATCTTTAAGTGTTTCTCTTCTTGCTAATAGACCTAGAAATATTGACTTTGAATTAATTTTTAAAGATGGTATATTGAAGATAGAGTCAAAAGATTCTCTTCGTTTATGTAGAGAATCTGTAAGTAAGTTAGCTAAGCTAGAGAATTTAAAAGTTATCTTTTAAAATCTCTGTCCCATTGTAAATTCGAATGTAGATAAATCATCATCATCTTGTTGGTTAAGTGCTTTAGAAAACATTAGCTGTATAGGTCCTACAGGTGAAAACCATTCTAATCCAGCTCCATAAGCACCACGAGAATATTCACTTAATGATTCATCCCCAATAAATCCCCAGTCTACATATGTAACAAGCCTCATTTTAGCCTTTGGAATAAGCGGAAAACTAACTTCTACATTATTTGAGAAAGTTTGGCGTCCACCAATATCATCACCATCATCATCTTCTGGAGATATAGAGTTTGAATCATATCCTCTAACACTACCTATTCCACCCATATAAAATTTCTCTGCTACTGGTAAGTAACCAGTATCCATTGCATAGTAAAATCTAGCTTTGTATCTAAATATAGCGTCAAAACCTACATAATCTTCTAGTCCAATATACTTTGCAAACCTAGTTCTACTTTTAAAGAAATCAGAATCTCCACCAAGTCCTGACTTTTCAAAACTTTGGCTCATAGTATACCCTTCTCTTGGAAGATAATATTCATCAGTATTATCAAACTTAGTATTTATTATTACAGAACTTTTAAGATAATCTTCAAGGTATTCAGTATTATCAGCAGTGGTATTAACATCACTATACTCATTTTCTGATAATGTATAACCAAGGTAACCAGATATATGTCTAGAAAATTTATGCCCAGTACCAAAACTTGTACCTACTGAGCTAATATCATAATCATCATAATCATAAAATGATTTAAATATAGAGAAGTTACCACTAAAATCACTATCATTTAGTTTAGGATTACTTATATTATAAGAGTAATTTTGAGTACTTCCAGATTTTTCAATTTTTACACCCATGTTAATTCCAGATCCCCATATATTTCTATCACTAACAGAGACTGAGGCTAACATACCGCTTGAACTACTATATCCACCACCTAACTGAATATTACCAGTAGAGGCTTCTTTTACTTTTACGATAAGGTCCATAGTAGAGTTATTTATTCTTTTTTCTTCTATAGTATTTCCATCAAAGAAACCTAGTCTACCCAAAGAATTACGAGAATCTTTTAAGTCAGTTAGAGAGTACATATCTCCTGGTCCTAGGTAAAGCTCTCTACGTATAATTCTGTCTAATGTTCTATTATTACCAGAAATCACAACATTACGTATTTTTACTTTATCCCCTGGTGTTATTTTGAAAACAACTTCAACTAAATGATCTTTTTTATTTTTTTTGATATCAGGGATAACTTGTACATAGGCATAACTAAGGTCAGCAATTAATGTTTTTATTTTTTGAGCATCTTCACGAAAAGTTTTAATATTAAAAACTTCACCTTTTTTTAGATTAATAATTTCACGTATCTTTTCTTCATCTATTACATTCTTAACTTGATTAATCGTAATAGTTTTTATGCTGTATGCTTCACCCTCTTCTATTTGGTAACTCATATCAGCAGTATAATGATCAAGATTCACTCTTACAAATGGCTCATCTACTTTAGCATCTAAATAACCATGTTGCATATATGTATCACGTATTCTAAGTGGATCGTACGAAAGATCAGAAAGTTGCATATCGCCACTATTTCGTCCCCAAAACCAACCCATAAACTGATGTTCTTTATTTGCTATTACATCATCAAAAAGTTCAGTATCTAAACCTACAACTCCGCTATAATCTAGCTTTTCTATAAGAATTTCTTCACCCTCATTTACAATATATGTTACTTTTATACTGCCATTATCAAGGATTTCTTCTTCTATTTCTACAACACTATCAATTTTTCCGTCTTGACCAATTACTTCTATAATTCTTTTTTTAGCAGATTCGAGTTTCTTTTTATCATATAAAGAGCCTTTTTTTATTTGGACAACACTATCTAGTATATCTTTATCGCCTTCTTTCCAACCCTTTAACTCTATATTAGAGATAATTGCTTTTTCTTTAAAATGATAAGTTAAATTACCATCATCAAATTCAGCCCAGGCATCACTAAAATAACCTTGTTTAAAGTATTTTTTTATAGATTTATCTAAGACTTTATCATCAATATCATCACCAATATTAAAATCAAGCATTCTTAGAGCAACGGGTTTGGATATATGGACCATTCCATCATAGTTAATAGACTTTACAGTTATAGCAAAAAGGTTCATAGTTATTAGGGTTAGCAGGATCGCTAAAAATATTCTCATTAAGATTCCATACGTTATAAAGTAAAAAGTGATTTTACCCGT
>NZ_JADGFC010000092.1 GCF_016744025.1 Sulfurimonas sp. | reverse complement strand
AAACTCCGTATGAAGTGTTTTTCAGTGAAATGAGTAAAAGATTAGCTAGCTAATTTAGGTGGAAATTGCACTTGTTGTTGGAATTGGCGCTTTATAATTCTAATGTTATATGTTCTAAAAAAAAAGTGACTTAAGCATAAAAAAGAGTGATTTAAAATGAGTTATGTAACCTTTTATGTAACCTAAGTTTTAAAAAGTCTTTGAAAGTATTTGTTTAAGGGGTTTGTAGATGGTGCGGATGAGAGGACTTGAACCTCCACGCCTTGCGGCACCAGATCCTAAGTCAAATTATACCCATGTATACCAAATCCTATCAAGTTATATACAGCCTAAAAACAGTACTTTCCTAACTATACTTATGATATAGTTTTATACAGAGTTATATCTAAAACCGTACCCAAACAGTACCCTAGGAATGTAAAATGGCATTAAACAACTTTCTCATAAAAATTGAAGTCGATGGATTAGACACAAAAGGACTTTACTTAAAAGACACAATAAATCAATTTAAAAAACAAGAGAAGATTATTAAAAACCATCTCAAAAAACTTGATTATTCAAACATTGATATTGTACTGAAATTTTATTTCAGAAATAAACAGATTAAGAAGACTCTTAAATATAACAATATCACAGGATTGCAAGCTGTAAAAAAGGCAGCTATTAAAAGGTCTGAATTTAAAGAGGAACTAGAGCACTGTGGGGTAATTCAGAAAAAAAACTTCAAGTCTCTTAATGAATTGTGGGATGATTATATAAAATACAAATCTACTACTCTATCTCCAGAAAACATTTATACTTCTAAAAAAAGTTTTTCTAAGTGGATAAAACCAGATATAGGGCATATGGAAGTTAAAAGTATTATGACTTCAGATATTCAAAACATTGTAAACTCTATTTTAAGAAAGGGTCTTAAACCAAGAACAGCACAAACAATTAAACAGATTCTAAGACCTTTATACAATCATGCTATTGATATTGGTATTTGTGAAGTTAATCCAGCAATCAAAGTAAATATTCCAGTATTTGATAATACTGTGGATTTTCAATTAACAGAAGAAAAAAGGACTAAGTTATTTGAAGAGATAAAAAAATATGAGCCTTTGAAGTATAGAGGGATCATGCTGTTTCTTTACACTGGAAGGCGTTTAAATGAAGTTTTAACCCTACAGTGGAATAGCATTGATTTAGATCATAATGTATACACAATAGAGGCAGAATATAATAAAATCCGTCGAAGACAAGATTATAGACTATCGGTTATTTTAAGAGATTTTTTTGTTGAGTATGGTATTTTTAAATCTGGTTATATCTTTCCTGGCGAAAAAACAGCACATATTACTTCCAGTACTTTTAGACGACACTGGAAAAAAATCATTAAGAATGCTGGCATAGAACAAATGCGTATACATGATACCAGACACGCTATTGGTAACTATCTAGTTAATAATGGTGCTACACTTGAAGGAGTTGGTAAGCTTTTAGGACACAGTGGTATAGGAGTAACAAAAAGATACGCTAAACCTAGTGTTGAGACTGCCGATAAGCTTTTAAATTCTTATTTAGATTGAAGTCTTTATAATTCGTAATTAAGTGGATTATATAATGTCTACAAGAGTCCTTATTTCCTTCAATCACCATTAATATAGAAATATAGTTTTAATACTTTCCGATAAAGTTTACAGGTATTAATTATTGGATAATAATACAGTTATTAGAATAAAGTGTGTGTTAGCTTTTTTTTAAAATAACCTTAATTATATATGTATAACATATATAATGTTACTTGCATGAAAAATATGTTACTATTTTTTTCTATATTATTAAGATAACATTAATACAATACATGTAACATACATAATGTTATAATTAAAAAAATATGTTACAATTTTATATGAAAAATATAATTGGACTGATTTCGTATCTAAAAAACACATTGCATATAAGTGCTGCTATAAGCGATAAAAAGTTAGACTATATGAAGTCTATGCCTATTGCTATTAAAAGTAACTATGATATTTTCAACCTCAGAATACAGGACAAAGGTACTGTTTTACTTAGTACTAATGAGAAAGATATTGGTTCAATAAAAAAGCATTTAAATTTATTTGAAGAGTCTTTATCTATCCCTGTTATAGTACATATCGAGCATATAAGTAGTTCTACAAAGAAATATATGATTGAAAATGGTATCCCTTTTATATCAGAAGAAGCCATATATTTACCACAATTGTTGATATACTTTGATGACTTTAAAGAAAAATATAAAAAAGTAAAAAGTAAAAAACTATCAAAATTAGCTCAAACTATTTTAATCTCTTTAATTGTCAAGAGACAACACGGAATTAATAATAAAGATAGTGCAATTATGTTTGATGTTACAAAGATGAGTACAAGTAGAGCATTAAATGAATTAGCAGACTTTAATTATTTGGATATGCAACAGATAGGTAGAACAAAAGAATATTTTTTAAAACATCATATAGATATTGAAAAATTATTTATGGAACTAAAAAACCCCGTAATAGACACTATTTTCATCAAGCACCAAGACTTAAATTATTTTGACAGGAAAACAGAAGCCTCGTATAGTGCTTTAACTAAATATACAAATATAACGAATAGTTCACCTATATTTGCTGTGGAAAAAGACTATTTTAATAGGCTTATTAAGAAAGATAACCCAATTACAATTTATGATAAAGAATATGATAATAATCTCATACAAATAGAACTATGGAAATATAAACCGGAGATAGTAGATGATGGAGTAGCAGATCCAATTTCTTTATATATGTCATTGAAAGATCAAATAGATATTTATGATAGTAGAGTTAATAATGCAATGAACGAACTATATAATAAGATAGAAGGCATGATAAATTGATACAAGGTTTAGCCAATTTTACAGATTATTTCAAAGATAATAGTGATGATTATGTTGTTATAGGTGGGCTAGCTACTGCTATGATTATGAATGATTTTGGATTCATTGCTAGAGCAACTAAAGACATAGACTTAGTTGTTATATCAAAAGATAATGAATTTTTTTTAAAAAAATTACTTAAATTTATTGATATCGCTGGATATAAAACTAAAGAGAGGACAGATGATGATTCAAAACGAAATCTCTTTAGATTTCTTGATAGTGATAATAAAGATTATCCTGAACAGATAGAACTATTTGCTATCCATGAAGCTGATTCTGATATTCTCACAGCTAGTCATATAATTAAAATTGATACACCAAAATATTACAAGTATCTATCAGCAATATTATTAAATACAGAATATTTTAATTTACTAATTAAATATACAACAAATGTTGATGGATTACATGTAGCTACACCAGAAGCTTTAATCCCTTTAAAAATTCATGCTCACTTAAACTTATTAGAAGATGGGGATTCGGATGCAAAAAAGCATTTTACTGATGTTATTAGACTTGCGACAATGCTTGATGAAGATGATGTAGTTGTTCTTGAAGGACTACCAAGAGAAGAATTTATGAAATTTTTACCTATTCTGGAAGAAACTCATATCAATACCATACGAAATATTATAAAAGAAGCTCGGGTTGGCAGAGTGCCAAAAGAAACAATTTTGAAATTATTAAAATCAGTCTATTCTGTATAGTTAACTCTCAAATTTTTCATAATTTCGCATCAATTTGATAAATTAAACTTAGTCTATTGGTTTTTATTTAAAATTTTTCACTATATGAATCTATACTCAAATGTTTAGCTTCCATCATTCTTTGTTGAATTTCATCTCTTCTTTTATTTGATTCTATTTCTTGTTCTCTTACTATCTTGAGCGCTTGTGCTTCTTGTTCTTTTATCTCTTTGTCTATCATTTCTGCTCTATTTTCTTTTTCCAATTTAGCAAATTCTTTACGTCTTATTTTTTCTTTTCTTTTTTCATTCCAGTCTTCAACTTCGGCAACAAAATACTCATAATTAGATAGCTGTCCATCTTCTTTGATTTCTTCTGTAAGGTGATAATATTTATTTTCATACTTTGTATAAACAAGCTCACTTGCATTTTTTCTTCCATCATCTATTAAAAATATAGAAAATAATACAGTAACAATAAGTGGAGCAATGGTGTAAACTATATTATTTTTATCCCAATATCGATTAAAAGTTATTTCAACAATCCAAAAAATAAAATAAATTGGGGCAATCAATAGTATTGATGATATGCAAAATAAAATAAAATTATATGAAAATACCAAATGATATATTAAACCATACGAAATAATGGGTACTATTGCTATAATTAATAATTTATTGCCTCCTTTCCAATATCTTTCTGGCACATAAGAATTTTCCATCTCTTTCCTTTAATTTATAAATTATGACACTGTTATACTAGTGCCCAAAGAACACCGAAGTGCACTACTATTGATAAAGCTACGAATCTAGTATCTGAAAATTTCATCTTTTTAAATTCTCTATATTGTACTTATACTATTACTGTATTTAATTAATAAAACACCAACTATAAAAGTCCAATCTATATAAACCAACTTTGCGTATATTAGTTTATAATAATGTCAGAAAAATTTATTTTATGAAACAATATAATAATTCCTTCTACACGATAATTTCTGTTACTTTAGATAGTATTTTATCTAGTCCACTAACAACTTTAGCAGCAGTAGCAATATAATCAATTACATCATTTAATTCTTCAACTACTTTAGCAGAAGCTTCTTTAATATCTTTAAACTTTTCATGTAGCTCATTTAAATTATTTGACTGCTCTTCAATAGCTAAAATATCTAATAGATCTAATAAATCAGCTAGTTCTTCATGTTTTAATATCATTGCAGAATGCTCTGCTCCAAACTGATAATTATCAAAAAACTCTTGTATCTTGTTATATGCATTCTCTACTGAATCATATACTGTATTGTCTGTAGTCATTTACTGATCCTTCTTTAGGCTATCTCTAAATTCTTTTATAGAATCTACATGATTTTTTAAATCATAAAATATCTTGCTTAACTCTTCTTTGTTAATCTCATCTCGTTTTAGCGATAGGATTACATTTTTATGTAGCTTTGACATTATAATTACAGAATTTGACAATGCTTTAAACTCTTTATCTAGGCTATCAAGACGTTTTTGTAATAATGCAACATCTTCATACATAGCTACCTTTGTTTTAAAACTCTCAGCTAAAGGAATGCATTTTTTTGCTGCATCTTTTATTTGGCAATATGTATGTGGTTTGTTAAGAATCATAATTTTGATATTTTTCTGTTTATTAATAGAACGCTTAAGAATCTTTTTCCAGTGTTTTAAATCTTTATCTAGACTATTTATTGATGGTTGTACCCATTTATCAGCAACTAAAATAAGTTCTTTTAACTTTTTTGCTCTAATATATTCACTATAGCCTTTAAATGCACTATTTACTAATGTAGAAAATAGTTGAAGATCTTCATTTGACACATTATGTGAGATAACTTTATTCTCTGCCAGACTTTTAGCACTCTCATATAATTTTACGGAATTTTCATCTATTTTATTATTAAAACTATCCCCCGTTAGGGCGACCATAGCTTCAGAGAATGAAACAAGATCATTTAAAGTTTGTATCTGACCAGAATAATCAATCTCGACTGACTGTAAATCTTTTATTGTAGCGCCATCTCTAACTGCTTTATAATACTTCGCTCTTTGTGAGTTTTCTAAAGTATCCTCGTATGTAAGCATGATATTCGTTTGAGCTTGATTTGAAGCTATTGAATACTTAGAAAGTAACTGTTTAGTATCTTTAGAGACACAACCTGTAAGTGCCAATATTAATACTAATGGAGTAAGTAATATTTTAAAATATATCATCATACTCCTCATTATGAAACACAAATGCCATATTTAGGCAATACATCATGTATAATTGTAAGTCTGTGTTCTTGCAGAGCATCATGAAATAATTTCCAATCACTATTTAAGAAATTCTCCTTATACTTAAACCTATCATCTAATCTATCAAAAAATGATTCTTGTTCTATTGCATCATATTTCCATGAACCTTCACCCTTGGCAATATATGATAACGTTTGTTTACCAAAACTAAATTCACCATTTGCGATTGATTCTATCCACATTTCATGTCTATTATCACCCTTTGTGTCAGTAAAACTTCTAAAGTTAGATTCAATTTGTTCTAAGTCTTTGGCTAGTAATGCTGGGACATCAATTGAATTATCTAATTCATATCGATATCGACATAACTCAGCGTGTAATACATTAACAGCATGCATAAAATCTTCTGTATTATCCCTTATTATTACTTCCCCTAAACCATTTTTATATGCCCATCTTAAATATGGTTTATCTGGGCACTCTAAAGCCGCTCCATGTCCCATTGGGAATCTCTCTGTTAACCCTCTAGACTTTTTTTCATCTAGATATGATAAATTTTCATTCTCTAATTTCAAGTCATATACTTTATTCACTTCATGAATTTTCCCAGCAAATCCTTTATGAGCAAATGTATCTGCATATACATGCATTGTAATACCTAATCTATGTAGTGCATAGTTTTTATGTGAATCTCTTACACACATATCTAACATTTCTCTAGACACAGGGCTATCTGGTCTGCAAACTAATTTATTTATAAATTTACCAGTTGTCTCTTCATCAGAAGTTTTTCCATTATTACCTGGTAAAAAATGAAAAGGAACCCAAACTAGATGATTTTCATGTTGATTAACATGATGATGCAAATCATATGTTCCATGAGCTGAACTAATGCGGGAATACATTGCACCATTTTCAAACTGGAGTGTTCCTGCATTAGTGGCATCATCTACATATTGTGCAGCGTATGCTATTGTATTTGATTCTTTATGTTCAAATCCTGCAAGTCTTGCTAGTACGTACGTTACTGTATGGTGAAAGTCTTTTTGCATACTATACTCCTTCAACAATTGCATCTGGTGCATATTTGATTACAGCATTAATTCCATATTGACACATTTGCATTGAAGAATACGTTTCAGATGTTCCGATTATTTCATTATTCTGTGCGATTAGAACAAAGTATGGTTCATCATTAGTAGCTTTTTTAATTTCAAAACTACCTTTGTTTTGAGAATTAAGCTTTACAGATTCAATTCCATTTAAAACAGAATCTTTTATTTTGTAATTTTCACTATTTAGAATAGTTTCATGGTTTGGTGCTTTAAGCACAAAGTGGAACGGTTGGTTTGAAGAAGAATTCTTCGTTAATTTAAAGTATGCTTTTGACATAATTTATCCTTTATTTATTTCATATATTTAAAGCTATCAAAGCTTCACCTAATTTGTTGACAAAAAGCAGCCGCCTTTATATGTAGAATTATACTTAAAATAATCTTATTTGTCAACCTATTTAGTTTTATCATTTACTTTTAAAGAAAATTTAAGTATTATTTTAAATAAGGAGTTTGTATGGTTGGGAAGAGAATACAAAGAGCGAGAGAAGCAGAAAGTCTTTCTCTTCGCGCATTAGCTGAGATTGTAGGAGTGAGTCAAACGACGATTTCTAAATATGAAAAAGAGGATTCTACCCCTGATTCTACAATGCTATTGAAGCTTTCTAAAGCACTTAATGTAAAAACAAATTTTTTCTTTCAGACAAATGAATTTATTTTGGAAAATAAAGAATATAGAAAACGGACTATATCAAATATAGAGCTTCGTTCTATTGAATCGAAAATTTTAAATTTTGTTGAAAAAAGGTTTGAAGTAGAAAGCTTATTTCCAAATTTACCATTTAATAAATTTAAAGTACCAGCACTTAAAACTAAACAAATATCAAAACTAAAAGATGTTCCTCTTATTGCAGATGAACTTCGAGAAGCTTGGGAATTAGGGATAGATCCAATATCTGATCTTTCTAATGTTTTAGAGTCAAATGGAATAAAGGTTTTTATGATTGATGAAAGTGCAGATAATAATTTTGATGGGTTAGCGGCTATTGTAAATGATTATCATATTATTGTTATTAGCAAAAACTGGCCAGGTGATAGACAACGATTTACACTAGCTCATGAACTAGGGCATTTAATTTTAGAAGGAAGGCTTTGTTCAAAAATGGATGATGAAAAGGCCAGTGATCGCTTTGCGGCTGCTTTTTTACTTCCTGAGAAATCATTAAAAAATCAATTGACTGCGCGACGTAAGAGTATTGAAATTGCAGAACTAGCTTTAATTAAAGAAGAATTTGGGGTCAGCATGCAAGCTGTATTCATTAGAGCAAATCAGGCTGGTATTATTGACTACTTATATTCAAATAGTCTTTGGAAACTTTTTAAAAAAGAGGGTTGGGATAAAAAGGAACCTGGAGAGCAGTATCCTAGTGAAAAAATACACATATTTAAGCAACTAGTTTTACGGGCAGTGTCTGAAGAATATATCGAAGAGTCAAAAGCTGCGGAACTGCTTGACATGACTGTCAAAAAATTTCTAAAATACAGAATGACAGGAAAGTAATTTGCATGTACTAATAAGTGATTGTAGTGTTTTGATAGATATGGAAGAAGTAAGCTTAATAAAAGAAATGTTTTCTTTGCCATATACTTTTTCAATACCAGATATATTGTACCATGAAGAGTTGGATGATAATAGTTTGTTAATGCACGGACTAAATATACTCTCATTAAGCTCTCAAACGGTTAAGTACAAAGAGATAATTACACCTAAATATTATAAAGCGAGTAGCAATGATCTATTTCTTTTAGCTCTTGCCAAACAAGAAACTTGCATGCTTATTACAAGAAATAGTAAATTAAAACAAATAGGCGAAGAGGAATCAATAGTTATAAAAGGCATATCTTGGATATTTGATGAATTAATTAAACATGACATTATTAGTTTAAAAAAATCAAAAGAAGCATATTGCAGAATATTCAATAGTTAAATAGAGGTAACTGCTGCTAAGCCTAATATTACTATCAATGTTCCTCTTCTAAACAAACACATCATTCTCTAAATTAAAAAACAACTACGCAAGATGTATCAAGGTCATCAAACTACTATCTACGGTCGTAGATTCTTTACGAAAGTAAATAAGAAGTATCGATTAATGTAAGCTGATATTCATAACCTATTCCCTTCTGTAGGTGAATTAAATGCAGATGGAAGTAACTTTAGGTTTGACTTTGAGTTAGCACAACCAGAGCAGCATGGAGAATCTAAATTAATTGTACTTCATGCCCGACTGCTTTTTTTGTAAATTGCTGAAAGAGTATATAAGCTAGATAATACCTTTTACTAAGAGTATCTGAGCTTGTAATTAAACAACCATTTATTTAATATTATGCTAGAATTCTATAAAGACAAATTGAAGTTATTATCAATTACGGCTAAAAACTAACTGGTAATTAGTTTTAAACCTAGCACTAGGTTAAATTAACCGTTCGAAGGCAACTACATTTAATTGACTGAATAATTATTTCAATTACTCTTAACGCAAGTTTTACTAATAATATAAAAAGTTCCACGAAGTTTTAGCTCCATAATATTGTAAATAATCCTACAGATCCATCCGATTTAATGGAATACGTGGACATTTAATCTCTCTCAGCTGTCCATATCTAGAATTAATGAGACACTGGAATCAAGAGTTAGTAACGAGAAAACAGTAATGGCATGTCTTAAACCGACTCAAATTTTTTCTTAATTCTATAAACTACACTTCTTCCTACTTTGTGTTTTTTGACAATATGAGCTATCTTGTCACCTTTCTTTATATCGCATAAAATATCTTGCTCTAGTCCATTTGAGATTTTTTGACCACAACTAGCGCAGCTCTTAGTGTTCCCGTTTTTTAAGTTAGAATAGGTGACCAGTATAACTTTATTACAGCACATACAAAGGCATTTCCATGAAGCTTGAGTGTTTTTATTCTTGTCAAATTCCAACACATAAATGTCATTAAAAATTTGATTTTTTATGTCAACTCTTTTACTCATATTAACTCCTTAATTTATATATCCTATTAAAGCAATAGTTACTTGTATGAACTATAGAGCATGTTCTAGTTTAATCTTATGGTAGAAACTAGATACTAAAGCAAGATTATCAACCTTGACGTCAAAAAATATCGCATATTTTTTACTGCTGATATTAACTAATGGACTTACCATGCTCAGTACTATTTGGTTTTCTCCATAGCTGGCATTACTAAAAAAAACAAAACCAATTTTTTCATAAAACTTTTTCATATTGGGATGACAAGCTAAGGTTATTCCCGATGATATAGAGCACTCATTATCTATTATGCTCTTTATAGTGTTTGTTCCAATGTTTTGATTTCTGCAATCTCTTTCAACTGCAAAATATTTAATGCGTCTAAAATTAGTGTCGTGAACTCCATGAGACAAAAAGCAATATGACACTTTTTTATTGTCAATATGACCGACTAGAAGAGTTCCATTGTTTTGACCAAGAAGAGAATACATTATTCCAAATTATCTTCTTTTGCGTCTTCCATCAACTACGCAAGTTTAAATATGTCACAAATACTTTCATCTGTAAGTTCTCTATGCACTTCCACTTTTAAACACATTATTGCTCTCCATAGTTAACTGTATAAATATTGAATCGCCAATTCTAAAATCAAGTGCAATTTTTTGAAAGTAAGTTGAAAGATAGGATTAATCGATAATCTGCTAATCTTATTCGACCAAAAACAAAG
>NZ_JADGFC010000091.1 GCF_016744025.1 Sulfurimonas sp. | reverse complement strand
TATTTAATCCCTATATTTTCTATTTCAATTTTATCATTTTTGAAATAAGAAAACAAATTTTACTGGTTCAGTTTTAGGGGTTCATTATACTATGGGAATGTTCATTATTAAGAACTGTGATGAGTCAGATGTTGATAAACTTTATAAAAAAACTGACGAACTTCTATATAAAGCAAAAGAAAATGGAAAAAATAATATTAAAATGTCTCAGTAGAATATATAAAGGTTAGGCTTATGTTAAGTAAATTGTGACATAATTTTGCAACTTAATAAAAAAGAATAATATGAATATTGCAATAGTAGGACTTGGACTAATGGGTGGCTCACTGGCACTTAGTCTAAAAAAATTAGATTTTATTGAAAAAATAGTTGGAAGTGATCATAACAAACAGCATCAAGAACAAGCCCTAGAACTTGGTTTAGTAAGTAAAATTATTGATTTTGAAGAAGTTAAAAACTATGATGTAATTTTTTTAGCAATTCCCGTCGATGGGGTTATTTCTGCACTTTATAGATTAACAGAGGTTGATGAAAGCACTACAATTATTGATCTTGGAAGTACAAAATCTAAAATAGTCTCTTCTATCCCTCCATCAATAAGAAAAAACTTTATTGCAGCACATCCAATGACTGGAACAGAGAACTTTGGACCACAAGCAGCAATTGAAAATTTATACACAGATCAAGTAGTAGTTTTATGTGATTTAGAAGATAGCGGTAAAGTTCAACAACAAGTAAGTAGAAAAATATTTAAAGCTCTTGAGATGCGAAAGTATTTTATGGGAGCAAATGAACATGACCGACATGCTGCTTTTATCTCACATATGCCTCATGCAATCTCTTATTCAATTGCCAATACTGTTATGAAACAAGAAAATAAACACAATATTCTAGCTCTTGCTGCAGGTGGTTTTCGTTCTATGAGTAGACTAGCGAAGAGTTCACCTAACATGTGGGAAGATATTTTTAGACAAAATAAATCCAACTTGCTTGAAGCAATAGAGCTTTTTGAAGGTGAACTTCAAATGCTCAAAAAAAGCATAAAAGATGATGAATGGAACGAAGTAAATAAAACCATGAATGATGGTTATAAACTTCACGATATACTAGACTAAGTTATATTTTTTTATTATCTCTTTTAAGAGTTTTTTATCTAAATCTATCTTAGCATCTGAGTAAATATTTTTTTCTAAAATATCTACTATATTTTGAACTTGTTCATCATTTTTATGAGGAAGCAGTTTTATAAGAAGTACTTTATGATCCTTAATAGAAACACTTTTTTCTTTCTTTAAATATATCCACGGTTTCAAGAACATAATCAGTGCACCTAAAATTAGTCCTAGTATGAAAATCAAAATAACCCAAGAATTTGATAAAGGAGTTGTTTCTACAACAACTTTTGTTAACTCTTTTTCTTCTCTTTTTATAGTTAATTCTTCTTTAGGTTTTGCATTTTTTACTTTTATATTTATTTCATTTGTTGAGATAGTTTTTATCTCTTTTGTAATTGGATCAAAATACTTTAAAATAAATGGTGCTATTGTAAAATCTCTTTCCGCTACGAAAGCTATTTTTTGCGTCAATTTATTTCCTCTTACAACTATTTTTTCATCAAAAATATTTACACCATTTATATATGGCTTAAAACTTTTTATATCTTCTAAGTTACCATCTCCTAAAACCTCTATAGTAAGGTTAAGAGCTTCACTAGGATTTATCTCTGTTTTATCCGCAGTTGCAATAATACTAAAATTACCAACAAGTTCAACTCCGCCAGGAAGCGGTTTCACATCCACACTCAGCTCATTTGAGTAATATGTTCTCCATTTGATTTTTGGTATCCATGCACCCCAACTATCACGTACATGATCTCTAGATGCTATTCGCATCTGTGCCTTAGTAATATTAAGTTTTCCAACTCTTTGAGCTGCCATAGTATAGACTACTTTTGAAACTGCATATTTTCCATCTTCACTTCTTTGTGGCTTTGACTCATTCTTAATCCAAAAACCTTTTAACTCAGGTGCAACAAATTTACTATCAACAGCTTCAGCTCCTCTTTTTTGTTTAAAAAGTAGAGTTACATCAAAGGCTTCACCAACAAATACTTCTTTTGTAGAAGTATCAAGTACTAGTATAAAATCAGCGTCTTTATTGGCAACTATTTCGCCAACTTTTATCTCTACAGAGTTACTCTTTTGAATAGTTCCATCTATTTCAACTTCGATAGGTTCTATAATACAATTTCTTTGAGGCATAAATTTATAGCTTAGGATATTACTTCTAGATATATCTCCATTTATCATCTCAATAGAGGTTCTTGCACTAGTAGAGATTACATCTGTGCCACAAAGAGAGTGAATATTTGGTCTTTGAACATCTTCACCTGAAATATGTAAAGAATAAGTAATCATTTCCCCAACTTCTATATTAGTTGCATCTACTGTTGCTCTTACACTAGCTAATGCTATGTATTGCGCTAAAAGTAAAAGTAAGGCTATCTTACCAAGGTTTTTCATTGCTATTTTCCTTCATAGGTTTTTGCTCACCCATCTTATACAAGTAAGTATTTTTTTGTAAATTCAGTTGATTTATCCATTTAGCTTCTTCAGCATCACTCATTTTTTCTTTAGATGATTTTTGTGCTTTACCTTGTTCTTGGGAACTCTTTTTATCATCATCTTTATCAAGTTTTTCTAACTGCTCTTTTTTATCTTTTTCTTTCTTTGCATCTTTTTTATCTTTTGAATCTGAACCATTCTCTTTTTTAGACTTCATGTCATCAGATTTTTGATTTTTATCTTTTGACTCTTTGCTTTTTGAACTATCTTCTTCTTTTTTAGACTTGTCTTTTTTATCGGAATTTTTATCTCCAGACTTAGAATCTTTTGATTTATTCTTATCATCTTTCTTTTTATCTTTTTTGTCGTTTTGTTTATCGTTCTTTTTAGAGTCTTCTTTTTGCTTTTTTATAAGTTTTTTAACCTCTTGAAGATTTTCTCTTGTATCCTTATCTTCTTGTATTTCTAAGGACTTCTCGTAAGCTTCTACAGCCTTTTGAAGATTTTTTCCTTTTGCATTAGCATTACCTAAGTTTGAAAAGTTTTTTGCTCTTAAACTTTCATCATCAAAGGTCGCTTTTTCATACAAGCTAACTGCTTCTTTATATTTTTTTTGCTTGTAAAGAGAGTTTCCTGCATTGAAAAAACTTTCTCCATTTTTGGATTTATCGGCATAGTTTTTATAAAGCTTCTCAGACTTTTCATAATCCCCTGCTTCATAAGCACTCTTAGCATCTTTAATATCCATAAAATCCAAGATGCCAGCCCTTGTTTGTGAAGATACAAAAAGAAGTGCTACAAGAACAAAAACAGAAGGAAGTTGAGTCTTTACTCCCTTACGCATAGAACTAGTTGCAATCAGTAAAATAAAAAGAGCCAAAGCTAGTGGATAGTAAAAAAGTGGAATATACTTATGAACATCTTCGCTCTTTAATTCTTTTTCTTTTGAAATATTTTTTATCTCTCTCAGCATTGCTATAATATCAGAAGATGAAGTTGTATTTTGTATATACACACCTCCACTAGAAGTTGCAAGTTTTGATACATTTTCATTTAATTTAGAAACTAGAACTTCTCCAAGATGCTTAATAAAAGTTCCATTTTTCAATTTTATAAGAGCTCCTTTTGTAGTCCCTACTCCCAATATAAAAACTACTATTTTACTCTCTTTTGCTAGTTCTATTTCATCTGAGAAGTCATTAGCATCCCCTCCATCACTGAGGATAAGAAGGTATTTTTCACCCTTATTATCTTGTGACTTAGAAAAAATATCTAAGATAGAGAGGAAGTCTGTACCTTTTTGAGTTATGGAAGTGGTGTCTAACTGAGTTAATAAAAAGCTTACTGCACTTGTATCAAAACTAAGTGGTGAGACAAGGTATGAGTTTTTTGCAAATGCCATAATACCTATACGCTCATCAGGAGCCTCTGCGAGTAGTGCAAGAGCCTTTTGTTTGGCTAACTCTAGTCTGTTAGGGTAAACGTCCTCTGCAAGCATTGAGTCTGAAATATCAAGAGCTATCATGATATCTGCACTTTTTGCTTTTACAGTAATAATTCCATCATCTATAACAGGTTGAGCAAGTGCTACTATTATAAAAAATCCAATTAGTAAAAACAAGGCATTTCTCACGCGAATGCTTAAGGTATTAGCCCCAACTTTTAACTTTTCCATCACTTCTTTAGAGAAGAAATGAGCTTGTGTCTCTTTTTGAATAAGTAAAAGTCCAAACAGTATAAAAAGAGGTGGCAACATATAGTATAAAAATTCAGGATGTAAAAAACTCATGCATATCCCCTTTTATTTCTCAGATAAACATAAAACATTAGAGATAACAAAGCTATGAAAAGGGGATATGTGTAGTAATACTTCAAGTATGAAAAAGTCTCAGCTTTTATCTCTGACTTTTCCAGTGCGTCTATCTCTTTGTAAACTTCTAAAAGTTCAGTTGCACTTGCAGCTCCAAAAGCTCTACCCCCAGTTTTATCAGCTATTTTTCTTAAAACCTGAATATTATACTCATGTGGCATTCCAATACCAATAGGATAAACTTTTACCTTTTCTTTAACTGCCATATCCAAGGCTACATCCATAGGAATTTTATCAATTTCTGGAGTACTAAAACCATCTGTTAGTAAAATAGCAACCTTGGATGTGGACTTAGTCATTTTAAGAAGGTTTACACCCTGAGCTAAAGATGTATTTAGAGCTGTATATTTTCCAGCCATACCTATATAAAGTTGTGAGATTATTTTATTTAAAATATTCTCATCATAAGTTAGTGGAGATGCGATGAAAGAGTAAGCTCCAAAAACAACTAAGCCTATATTGTCATTTGCTCTCTCTTTTACAAAGCTACTTACAATATCTTTAACTACATCAAATCTAGTCAATTGTGGATTTTTAACATCAAAACCCTGTGCTTTCATAGACTGAGAAGCGTCAAGGATAAGTGCAATTTCATAACCTTCTTTTGGTTCTAACTCGTATGGCTCATCTTTTACAGGCGACATTAATGCAACTATGAGCATAAGAATTCCTAGCCATTTTAAAAATAGTATCAGCTTAGATGCAGAGACTGTATTTTTCATAAACTGTCTTGTATGAGGAAAATATAGAGATGTCATTCTCATCTTACAAAAATAAGAACAGGCAATGAAAATCAAGATTACAAGAGAGAATTCTGCAAATTCAAAATAAATTCCATCAAACATCAATCATGCCTTTATACAGTTCTATAAATCCTAGAACCTCTCTGTCAAATTTTTCTACTTCTTTTTTATACTTATATGGTTCTAGCCTTTGCACTAAATTATTGTACATCTCAGTATGTCTTGGACTATCATCTTTAAAAATCAGACCTAAAGAAGTTATTATATAAGCTGTGTGTTTAGTATCACTTAGGTCTAATGAGTTAATTATTTTTATATTTTCTCTTCTTATATTAAAAGCATTTCTCGCTTTAATCCATTTATATATAAGATAAATAACTCCCAAAACTATCATAAGAGCGAACAAAGAAGCAGCTAAAAGATAGTAAAAAGAATACTCTGGTATATCAATGATTGGTTTTATATCGTGTAATGGGATATCAAAACTTTTATCTTGTCCTTGCATCTACCTACCCTCAAACAATCTACGAAGTTCTACAGCAGCACTGCTGTGTGTATATATTTTTGTAAATCTAATCTGCTGTTTTCTAAATGCTTCATATAGTTTGCGATCATGTTGTGCCACTTTTTTAGCATACGCATTTACGCTTGAAGAATTAAAATCACCTTCTAAAGCCGCCCCACTCTCTGGATCAACAAAAGATGCAAATCCCATCTTTGGTGGTTTTTCTTCAAGTATATCTCGAACAACTATTGCAATAACCTCATGCTTTTTTGCAAGTAGTTTAAAGTCTGGAATCTCGAAAAAATCTCCAATTACTAAGATAAGTGATTTTCTTCTTAGTCGTCTGTATAGAGTGTCCGATATAACTTTAAAATCAACTTTTTCATTGATTGCATTAAAGTTTAAAATTTCTGAAACATTCTTTTGAATTTGATGAAGTTTTTTACTTGGTTTTGAGTTTGATACCATCCTATCTGTGAAAATATATGAACTTAGTAAATCCCCATTTTTCAAAGTTGAAAAACCTAGAAGTGCAGATATATCAGCTACAGTTTCTTGTTTGAATTTTTTAGAACCAAAGTGAACACTTCCATTTAGAACACTTGCAACAACGACATTTAACTCTCTTTCTTCACGAAAGATTTTGATAAAAGGCTTCTGCATCTTAGCGGTAATATTCCAGTCAATATGACGAATATCATCACCTGCCATATATTCACGCAACTCAATAAAGTCATAACCTTCTCCTTGAAAAACAGAAGGGTTATTACCAACCATTTCACTAAAGACCTGTCGTCTTGCTCGAACTAGGATTTTTTGAAGTTTACTCAAGTCAATAACCTAAGGAATTGCTACAGTTTCTAAAACTTTTTGGATAATTTCATCAGTAGTAATACCTTCAGCTTCAGCCTCGTAAGTAAGCACAATACGATGACGCATAATCTCTTTAACAATATATGCAACATCAACAGGTGTTACAAAGTCTTTACCTCTTAAAAATGCCATAGCTTTTACAGCTTTAAACATATCTATACTTACACGAGGTGAAGCACCAAATTGAATAAAGTCTTTTAACTCATCAAGCCCATATTCAATTGGATTTCTAGTTGCATTTACAAGTTCAATAATATACTCTTCAACCTCTGCATCTATATGAACACTTTTGATTTCTTTTTTTAATTTCTCTAAATCTTCGTGGCTAACAACACTCTGAATCTCTTCAAAACTTCCACTAGATATACGTCTTGCAATTTCTAGTTCTTCATCTTTTGTGTTGTAATCAACTATAATCTTTAGCATAAATCTATCTAGTTGAGCTTCTGGAAGTTGGTAAACACCCTCTTGTTCAACTGGATTTTGAGTAGCCATAACAAAGAATGGAAGATCTAACTTAAATGTTGCATCTCCAAGAGTAACTTGCTTTTCTTGCATAACCTCAAGTAGAGCCGATTGTACTTTTGCAGGAGCACGGTTAATCTCATCTGCTAAAAGAAGGTTAGTAAATATAGGCCCTTTTTTAATTTTAAAACTATTATTTTGTGGGTCATAAATCTCTGCACCAAGAATATCTGAAGGCAGTAAGTCTGGAGTAAACTGAGCTCTTTTAAAGTTTAAACCTAATGATTTTGCCAGTGCATTAACTGTAGTAGTCTTTGCAAGTCCTGGAACACCTTCTATTAGAATATGTCCTTCACACAAAAGAGCGATAAGTAAACCATCTATCATTCTATCTTGTCCAA
The DNA here is from genome assembly GCF_016744025.1 of Sulfurimonas sp. Taxonomy (GTDB): domain Bacteria; phylum Campylobacterota; class Campylobacteria; order Campylobacterales; family Sulfurimonadaceae; genus Sulfurimonas. The sequence goes on along the minus strand of NZ_JADGFC010000091.1, from coordinate 3,335 downwards.
CAACTACTTTAGAAACTTCTTCTTTTATCGTTTGTATTTTAGAAACCATGCCTAATTGACCTTATATTAAATCTGATGAAAGTATACCTAAGAGGGGTTAATGATTGTTGAATTACTCTCTTCATTCCATCTTTTTAAAAAGACATTTTTCTCATATATTTTACACCCAAGTTTTCGCTTGTATGGCATATGCGTATCCCCTAAATTCCAGAATTTAAAAGCATTTTTTTCTAAAAAATTTACTAATAAAACAAGTTGTAAATTTCCATAGTTATTATACTTTTTTTCTTTTGAGCTAAATCCACTCAATCTTGTATAGGTAGAGCCGATTATATAACCAACTTTTCCTGATATAAGTTCATTAGAATCTTTTGAAACTACTTCAACTGAAATTATTTGAAAATTATTATTCTCTTTACTCGTATGTAATTTTTTTAAAAGCTCTAAATATTGATCTTTTAACCAATTGTATTTATGTTGAGTAGATATTTTTTCAAGCACTTCAGAAAATCTAGTGTTAATAGAAAAGTTGTAATTCTTACTTGAGAGTAGTTTTTTTACTTTTTTTGATATATGAAGATCTTTAAAGTCTAATATTGAATAATCAAACTGTAGTTCAGGAAGAAGAACTAGTCCCTCTTTAGTATCATAGGTAGTGCTTATAAAACCAGCTTTAGCCAAGTCAATATAAAATTCACAAGACCAATCATCACTCCAATAATAACTATTGTCTTTATTTAAACAGATAATATTTTCAAAATATGTTTTATCTTTTAGTTTTTCTTGGCTTATATAATATATTTCGGATTGTTTATACATAGTGAAAGTATAGGCAGATTAATCTATTTTAAGATTAATGCCTATTACTTCGTTGATACCTTGAGATTTGATATCTTGTTTTAAATGGATTGAAGCATTTTTGTATACACTAGCCATTGAGCCATTGTATCTCTCTTTTAATATAACTGATTTCCCACCAATACGCTGAGACTTATCAAAGACGCTTACATTCATGTTTAAAACAGCTATATTTCTGTTTACTCTGTCAGTAGTATTTATCTTTATTTGTACTGAGTTTGTCTTTGAACTAGAAACCTTATAATTATTTTGTGCCAAGTAATTTTTTATATTTTGTACAAACTTAGAAGATTTAGAATTTCCACTAACAAAAAATCTGAGTTTTTTAGACTCTGCTAAAAATTCTTTTTGCTTTTTACTTACAAAACTTAAATTCTTTTTCTTATCAAAACTACTATCTAGGTCAGATATTATAAAAATCACCGGAAGTAATGTAGAAGCTTCAGCAGATAACTCTTTTTTAGTGTTGTATTTACTTAAAGAATCTCTACCGTTAAGAGAATTGTATTTTTGCACTATACTTTTTTTCTGAATTTCTAAGTTCTCTTTTAGTCCCTTTAAAAGCTTTTGCTTATCTGTTTCAATCATAACAGCAAATTCTCTGTAACTAACCTTATGTGACTTAATAACATTGTAGTTATTTATCTTTACCTTAGATACAGCAGATTTTATTTGATTTTTGATTGTAGATTTAGAAAAAGAACCTTGAACCTCTTGATTAGACTCATATGAAGACTCAATAGTCGTACCAAGCTTTGCAATCATATCACTTAGGGCAGCTTTAATTGCAGACTCTCTATCAGACTCAATACCCATACCATACATAAATTGATTATTATCACTTGGAAGTGGAGCATTTATCCATGCAGGAAGTACTTTTGGCTTTGCAACTGGAGCAGCAGAGCTGCCACCACAACCACTAAATATTAAAACTGTAGTTATTAGAATTAAATATAATTTAAACAATTTAGACTTACTTAGCATTCATCTGTTGCTTTGCTTCTTCTCTTTTATCAATAAGCCCATCAATTCTTGACATTGCTGAATTTATTTCATCAACTGGCTCTATTGTTAAATCATCAGCCATTTCATATAATTTTTTAGCTTCATCAAATTTACCTTGCGCTTCATTAACAACTCCATATGCATATGCTATTACATATGATTTTCCATTAACTTCATCAAGTAAACCTTGTAAAAGTTTTGCTGACTTGTTCATACGACCTGCTTTTATATATGCTAAAGCATTCTCAAAAGTTTGTTCTTGTCTATCAGTTATACCATCTAGTTCTATACTGTCAATCAATTCTACATTAAAGTGAATATAATGAGGTGTTAATTTATACACAAACTCAGATGCGATTGCTGATGTTAGTCTGTTTAAAGCTTGACCTTTTGATAAAATTTTATTAGATGAAGAACCCGCTCCCATAAAGCCTAAAACTGAGCTTCCTGATTTACATGAATCTGCACTGTACTCTTTACTAATAGTATCTCCATATATAATAGAGCCTGTTTCCACATTAACAATATTAACATTGGCAGAAACTTCAGCTTGTATAGTTTTACAAGTTACTTTATAATGCTTATATCTTACACAACCTTCTTTAGACCATTTAAGACATTTTTCTCTACTCTCTCTATATTTATCAGAAGTAGCAGTTGCAGAAGCAATTTCTCCATTTATTATAGCCTGAGCACCAATAAGTTTTCCAACTCTTGTTGCAGTTACTTCATCCATTAGTTCTGAAGATTGCAATTTTTGTTCAGCAACAATCTTATTTAAATCTTTTCTACTTACAACAGTAAAGTATCTTTTGTGATCAAGCTTATGTTTTGCTATCTCTGATTCAATTTTTCCAGATAAACCATGTCTATCATTTTTAAAACCACTTATTGCAATTTTCTTCTTTGTAGCCATTTCTCCAACTTCAGCTGGATTTAGAGCTTTAATTTGCACCTTTTGAGCACAACCGCTCATTAGTAGTGAAACAGCGGATGCTGTTAGTAACAGTTTTAATGATAATTTCATTTATCTTCCCTTTAAAATATATAAGTCAATTCTAGTTAATTGTTGTTTAGTTTAATATTAATATTAATACATAGATATAATATGTATATTTAATAATCAGTAACTTTATACATTTTATTAGACCCTAATTTCATATATTCTTTACATCTATTTGGAGAATAGATATTAAAAAGTCAAGTAATTCCTTGTTATATTTTTATCAAAATAAATGTTTTTTATGAGTAAATAGAATGATTAAAAAAGAAATTTGAAATTCTTTTAATAATTGCTTGACATTGAAAACTGATTTGTCTATAATTCCCATCCACAAACAGAGATGTTTGATTTTGTCTTGTTAGCTCAGCTGGTAGAGCACGTCACTTTTAATGATGTGGCCGATGGTTCGAATCCATCACAGGACACCATATTTACACTTAGTTGGCCCCGTCGTCTAGCGGTTAGGATC
>NZ_JADGFC010000220.1 GCF_016744025.1 Sulfurimonas sp. | reverse complement strand
TACAAAACTCCGTATGAAGTGTTTTTCAGTGAAATGAGTAAAAGATTAGCTAGCTAATTTAGGTGGAAATTGCACTTGTTGTTGGAATTGGCGGAATATGAATTAGAATATATGAAGGCATAAATGTGAATACTGAATATCAAGAGTTAAAAGTTAAAACCCTCTGTGATGAAAGAGATATCCTAAGGAATAAAGATATAAAATTTACTGCATATATATTTGTAGCTATTTTAGCAATTGTTATTACCCTGAGTGCGTTAATAATGAATAAATATTTTGACTTAATTATACCATCAGCTACTACAATGGTTTTTACAATATCATCTATTAGTTTATTTGTACTAAAACATACTAAAAAAAAGATTGTAATACAAGAGAATATTGTAGGTGATAAGTATGAGCAGGCTCTATCTCAACTCGAAGAAGCAAGACAAAAAGTTTAGTTCGTAAAGTTTATATTTTAGACTGAATAGTTATTTTTGTAGCTTCAAATAACTCTATGGCTTTTTGAACCATAGGCTCATCTTTTATATTAGTTCCACTAACCTCTTTAACTTCATTTTCAGCAGGAGAGCAGTTAGTTACACAACTTGCACTTCCTCCCATTTCAGCATCTTCTACCATTGAAGTACTTTGCTCGTGTTGCATCTGAGGTTGTTCTATCTTTACTTGCTGGGGAACAACTAGTTGGATGTCATTTTTTTTTTCGACCATCTCTTTTGTGCAAGCTTGGTGTTTGATTTTTGTCTCAAAACCAAAAGTCTCACGAACAAGATGTTTTATAGCAGAATAGCCATGAGTTAAAGTTTTTTTACACTCTTCATTGGCACAACTCTCCCAAGTAAGAACTTCATCCTCGTAGGATATAAAACTGATAGATTTATCAAAACACTCTCCAAGTTCCGAATTTCTATCTTTAATAGCAGGAATAAGTTCGTTAAACATCTTTAGAGATAGGTTTGGCAACTCTACTGGTGCTTCCACTACAGGAATTTCTTCTTCTTTCATTTCTGGAATATGAGTTTCTTGTATTGGCATCTCATCTTGAACAAATTCTTCTTGAGTAATCTCTTGCATCTGTGGCGCCTCTGTTTGCACAGATGCAACAGGTTCTATATTTATACTAGATATTTCAGGTCTTTTAATCTCTTTTTGAAGAGACTCTATCATCTGGTCGACTTCTTTGATTCGAAGAGCCTCAACCATTTTGAAAAAGACAAGAGATAGTACAAAAGAGCCATCAGCATTAATGCTAAATAGCGACTTAGAATCACTTAAAATCCTAAAAAATCTATCTAAGACTAGAGTAGAAAAAAGTGCGTCTTGATTGTACATACGCTCTTTTAAGTATGCTATTAACTCATCAACAACCATCTCAGCTTCATAGTCTTCAAGTATTTGAGTATATTCTACAAGACGAGCATAGTCTTTTGCAAATACTGCACTAAAAAGATCCATGATGAACTTAGGATCAACTAGTCCTAACATATCTGTAACAGTGTTTACATCTACATGATTTCTAGAGTAAATAATAGCTTGATCAAGTAGAGTAAGAGTATCTCTTAAACTTCCATTGCCACTTCTTGCTAATATCTCTAAAGCATCTGTTTCATATTGAATCTCTTCAAGGTTTAGGATATGTGCTAAATGGTCTATAACTTTTTTAGTTGCAATAGATTTAAATCTAAAGTGTTGAGTACGACTTAAAATTGTAGCTGGAAGTTTTAGTGGATCTGTTGTAGCTAAGATGAACTTTACATATTCAGGTGGTTCTTCAAGAGTCTTAAGCAAAGCGTTAAAAGCTTCTTTAGTAAGCATATGCACTTCATCGATGATAAATATTTTATATCTTGCAGATGCAGGCTTATATTTTGTCTGCTCTATAAGATCTCTAATATCATCTATCTTACGTGAAGATGCAGCGTCCATTTCAACTATATCCATATGACGGTTTTCTACTGCTAAGATACAGTTTTGACAAACACCACATGGTTGGTGTGACATACCCTCTTCACAAATAAGAGCTTTAGCAAATATACGGGCTGTTGAAGTTTTTCCACTTCCACGAAGTCCTGAAAATAGGTAAGCATGAGAGAGTCTATTTGAATCTAGAGCAAGGGATAAAGTCTGAGCTATAGTCTCTTGACCGATAAGCTCATCAAAGTTTGAGGGACGATATTTTCTTGCTAATACTTCTGAAGACTCTTTCACATGCTACTCCGTTTTTAATAATAAAGATTTTAGCATCTATAGAGTTAAACTATGATTTAAAGATTAAAATATCATATCATCGAACTTAATGATATGTGAGAGAGATCATTTTTAGACTTAATTAAAAATATGGGGGGGGGGTTTGAAAACCCTTGCAAACTTCTGTATATTGGTAAGAAACCAAGGTATTTCTATAATGGATTATAAAAAAGCTCTAAAAACTGTCCAAA
>NZ_JADGFC010000090.1 GCF_016744025.1 Sulfurimonas sp. | reverse complement strand
GTACAGAGTAGAGTGCCCATGATAAAGAAGATGCAATGACCCAAATATCTCCTCTGCCAAAAGAAAGAGTGAACAAAGAAGAAATATTTCCATGTAGTGCTAAATAAATAACACCAAACATAGAAAATAAGACACCTACAACTTGAAAGCGTGTCACTGTTGTTTTTAAAATAATAATAGAAAAGATAATAATTAAAATAGGAACACTAGAGTTAATCAATAAGGCATTAGTTGCAGTAGTGTATTGTAGTCCTACATATAAAAGAGTATTAAACATTGCAATGCCTAAAAAACTCAATAAAGTGATTATTGCGAAGTTTTGTTTTAGCTCTTTAGTAATACTTTTTCGTTTTTTAATTATAAATGGTAAAAGTACTAAAAAGACACCAAACCAACGAAACATAGCAATTTGCATAGGTTCTAATTCGTTATGAATGTATCGCCCTAAAACAAAATTTCCTGACCAAAATAAGACACATAAGGTTAACATTATATATATTCGCATCAATTTAAAGTCCTTCTAGTAAAACATACCAGAGTCTATCTATTTCCTTATCATTTAAAAATATAGACGATTTGTTTTCAAAAAGCTCTATTAGAGCTTCTTTATTTATACTGAGAGTATGTGAACAAGCATTGTGAGTTGGTAAAAAAGCACGTACTATAGAGATTTCTTTTTCTTCTATGGGGAGCGAGCATAGAAAACAGTTGAGCTCTGTGTGAAGTCTTCCTTCATTTTCTAAAAGTTTTACATAAGATTCAATAGCTACTCTTTTTGGGTTTTGTTTATCCCAATTATTAGATGCATAGTCTAAAAGTTCAAAATAAAAGTCACCTAATTCTTCTGCATCTCTTAAGTGTTTATGAAATAATGCTAAAAAATCTTGCCAAAGTCTAAGCAGCTTATAATCATTTATCCATTTAAAACCAATATGTATAACATCCTTTAGTCTTGAAATGCTTGATTTTGCACTATCTTCTTTTTCAAAATCTATCTTAAATCCAAGGTTTATTACTCCATGTCTTGCTCCATAGAATCTGTAAAGATTATCTAAGCTGCCCTTTGATACTATAGTAACAATTAAGTCTTCATCTTTAACTTTATTGAGATTTATGATGTAACCCTGCATTTTTCGCTTCTTTTATACACATATTAAAAATTTGTTCTAGAAATTCTACTGATATTATACTTTTTTAAACCTTTAAATTGTACAATATACCACTTTGTCTCTAAATAGACTAAGTATGTTTAAAAATAGATTAAACTAGTACAAATCTAGTTACGAATTTACAAATTTTGGAGTGATTATGACAAAACATCATGATTTATTAAGATCATTTAAAGATAACTGTGGTTTTGGTCTTGTTGCCAACATCAAGAACAAAGCATCTCATAAGGTTCTAAACGACGCAGTTACTGCATTAGAAAGAATGATGCACCGTGGTGCTGTTGCAGCTGATGGTAAAACAGGTGATGGTAGTGGTTTATTACTATCTATACCAGAGGAATTTCTTCGTGACGAGGCTTCTAAGTATGATGTAGAACTACCTAAGCAATTTGCAGTAGCATCTGTATTTACAAAAGATAGAGATCACCTTAAGACTATAGGAGAGATTTGTTTAAACAATGATCTTAAAGTAGTTCTTACTCGTGATGTTCCAGTTGATATTAATGCCCTTGGTGACCAAGCTATAGCTTCATTACCAAATATTGTACAACTATTTATTACTCCTAACTCGATTATGGCTACAAATAGATTTGATGCCCTTTTATATCTTTCACGTAAAGAAGCAGAGCATCAACTAATAGAAGATAGAGATTTTTATATATCTTCTATGAGTTCAAAAGTTCTATCATATAAGGGTCTTGTTATGCCTACGCATATCAAAGAGTTTTATAGAGACCTTCAAAGTGAAAATTTCAAGATTTCATTTTCACTTTTTCACCAAAGATTTTCAACAAATACTCTTCCTGAGTGGAGATTAGCTCAACCATTCCGTGCTGTAGCACACAATGGTGAGATTAACTCTGTTGAAGGTAACCGTATAAATGTACAAATCAAGTCTGAGTCTATTAAGAGTGAAGTATTTACTGATGAAGAGATTCAAAGAATTCTTCCTATCTTACAACTTAACTCTTCTGATAGTGCATCTGCGGATAACTTTTTTGAGTTTCTTATCGTTAATGGTATGGATTTCTTCAAGGCTGTTCGTGCTGTTATTCCATCAGCTTGGCAAAATGCTCCACATATGGACCCAGAGCTTCGTGCATTTTATGAATATCAGTCAACTGTATTTGAAGCATGGGATGGTCCAGCAGCATTCTCTGTAACTGATGGTCGTTATATAGGTTGTGTACTAGATAGAAATGGTCTTCGTCCTTCTAAATATATAGTTACAAAAGATAATAACCTTTTTATTGCTAGTGAGTATGGTGTTGTTGATATCCCAGAAGAGAACATAAAAGAGAGAGGTCGTCTTCAATCTGGTGAGATGATTGGTCTTGACCTTAAGTTTGGAAAACTTCTTAAAAATGAGCAAATTAATGATTATCTAAAAAGTTCAAACCCTTATATGAAGTGGTTAAATGAGCATATGATTTACCTACAAGAGCATGTTGAAGTTCAGTATACTGATAAATGTGACTTTGAGCAACAAGACTTTATTAAAAGACAAAGATACTTTAATATTACTCAAGAAGTAGTTGAACAAGTAATCGAACCAATGATTTTAGATGCTAAAGAAGCTGTTGGTTCTATGGGTGATGATACACCTTTGGCAGCATTCTCAAATAAGCAGAGAAATTTTACTGATTATTTCAAGCAAAAATTTGCTCAAGTAACAAATCCTCCGATTGATCCAATCCGTGAGAAAGTTGTAATGAGTCTTAACGCTGGATTTGGTGAAGTTCATAATATATTAAATGAGATTCCAAGTCATGCACATCGTCTAAAGTCTATTTCACCGATTATTACTAGTGAAAAGCTTGATGTATTAAAATCATTTGGAGATAAAAAGTCACCTCGTTACCAAGCTTTTTATCATAATACAACATTCTCAACTGCTTATAAAGGTTCTTTAAAAGAAGCTCTAGACGCTTTGGCAGTTAGTGTTGTAGATTCTGTTAACAATGAGGGAACAAGAGTAATTATTTTAGATGATTATGAATTTAACTTAAACAACAAAATTATTCCTATGGCTATGGTTGTTGGTCGTATTAATTTTGCACTACTAAAAGCTGGAATTCGTCATTTAACATCTATTGTTTGTGTTACTTGTGAAGTTGTAGACTCTCATAGTGCCGCTGTACTTATAGGTTATGGTGCAAGTGCAATACATCCTATTCTTCTTTTCTCAACAGTTATAAATAAAGTACAAACATCAAAAGTTATGGGAACAGACTGTAGTGAAGCTATTAAGTCTGTACATAGTGCTCTTAATGCTGGACTACTTAAAATTATGTCTAAAATGGGTATTGCTACTGTTGGTTCATACCGTAATGCTGGACTATTTGATGTTCTTGGTCTAAATGATGAAATCGTTGCCGAGTGTTTTGAGAGTTCTAACTCAGAGCTTGGTGGATTAAACTATGAAGATATTGATGAAAGAATCACTAAGTATCATAAAGAAGCGTTCATAAAAGATGGTTTCAAAAAAATCTTCCCATTAAATATTGGTGGATATTACAAATTTTATAGTGGACAAGAACACCATGACTTCGGGCCTGCTGTTATTCATGCTATTCATGCCATGGCTGATAGTGGTAAAACTGAAGATTATAATAAATTAAGAGATTTAGTAAACAAACGTGGTCTTAAATTTATTCGTGATTTCTTCGAACTTAAATCAGATAGAAAAGCTATTGATATCTCAGAAGTAGAGTCAAAAGAAAAAATCTTTAAAAGATTTGCATCTGCTGCAATGAGTCTTGGTTCTATATCCCCAGAAGCTCATGAAACTATTGCTATCGCAATGAATAGAATCGGTGCTCAATCGAACTCAGGTGAGGGTGGAGAAGATAAAGATAGATTTGGAACTGAGAGAGTTTCTAAAATCAAACAAGTTGCCTCTGGTAGATTTGGTGTTACTCCTGCATACCTTAGAAGTGCAGAAGAGATTCAAATTAAAGTTGCTCAAGGTGCTAAACCTGGTGAAGGTGGTCAACTTCCTGGACATAAGGTAACTCCTCTTATTGGTAAGTTACGTCATACTGTTCCTGGTGTTACTCTTATTTCACCTCCTCCACATCATGATATTTATTCTATTGAAGATTTATCACAGCTTATTTTTGACATCAAACAAGTAAATCCTAAGTCAAGAGTTGCGGTTAAACTAGTTTCTACTATTGGTGTTGGTACTATTGCTGCGGGTGTTGCAAAAGCATATGCAGATAAAATTATCATCTCTGGTGGTGATGGTGGTACTGGTGCTGCTCCACTTACTTCTATTAAGTTTGCTGGTAATCCATGGGAAATCGGTCTAAGTGAGGCTCACAATGCTCTTAAAGCTAACAACCTTCGTGGTCTTGTAGAAGTTCAAGCAGATGGTGGTCTTAAGTCTGGTTTAGATGTTGTTAAAGCTGCATTATTAGGTGCAGAGTCTTATGCATTTGGTACAGGTATCCTTACTATTGTCGGCTGTAAGATGCTTCGTATCTGTCATGTAAATAAATGTTCTGTTGGTATTGCAACTCAAAATGAAAAACTTCGTCAAGAGTTCTTTAAAGGTCATGTTGATCAAGTTATTAACTACTTCACTCTTTTAGCTGAAGATATCCGATCTATTATGGCTGAACTTGGTTATGCAACTATGGAAGAGATGATAGGACGTGTAGATATACTTAAAGTTATTGATGATAAGTTTGCGCAAAAATTTGATTTTAGCTCTATTCTTCACCAAGAAGCTGGTGTAAATACTCACCAACAAAAATTCAATCATCCATTTGATGATAATGCCTTTGAGCATGATGTACTTAAAGAAGCAATGAGTGCTATTAAGCATCCTGATCATCCGATTAGAATCAACAGAGAAATAAAAAATATTCATAGAAGTTTTGGTGCTTTAGTTTCTGGTGAGATTGCACAATATTATGGAGATACAGGTTTAAAAACTGGTACTATTAAAATTAATCTGCACGGTATCGCAGGTCAAGCCTTTGGTGCATTTTTGATTCATGGTGTAGCAATATACTTAAATGGTGTAGCAAATGACTACATCGGTAAAGGTATGCATGGTGGTAAAATAATTATTACTTCTAAAAATGAGGGTGAAGATTATAGTGCGGGTGGTAATACTTGTCTATATGGTGCTACAGGTGGTAAGCTTTACATCTCTGGTTCAGTTGGTGAGAGATTTGCTGTTCGTAACTCTGGTGCTTTAGCTATTGTTGAAGGTTCAGGAGATAATGCTTGTGAGTATATGACTGGTGGTGTTGTAGTTATTCTAGGTCGCACAGGTATTAATTTCGGTGCGGGTATGACAGGTGGTGTTAGTTTTGTTTATGATGAAGATCACAGTTTTGTTGAGAATGTAAATCGTGAACTTGTAGAAGCTATCCGTATTGATACAGATGAGGGTGCAGATGCAAGACATCTACTTAAAAGATTACTAAAAGATTATCTAGTTGAAACTGAGAGTATAAAAGCGAAAGAACTGCTTGATAACTTTAGAGTTGAAGTAAGAAACTTCTGGTTAGTAAAACCTAAAAACTTAACAAAACTACCTCTTAACCTAGAGAATGGAGACTAATTATGAAAGAATTTTTAAAAACAGAAAGACTTAACCCTACTAAAAGATTAGTCGTTGAGAGAACAAAAGATTTTGGTGAGATTTATGAAGTGTTTGATCGAGATGATGCAGCCGCTCAAAGTGAAAGATGTATTCAATGTGGAGATCCATTTTGTTTAAATAAATGTCCACTTCACAACTACATCCCACAGTGGCTAAAGTCTGTTGCTGAAAAAGATTTGGAGTTTGCATTTAAACTATCAAATGAGCCTTCTCCTTTCCCAGAAGTAATGGGTAGAGTTTGCCCCCATGATAGACTATGCGAAGGTGACTGTACTCTAAATGATGGACATGGAGCTATTACTATTGGTTCTATTGAGACACATATTACAGAAGAAGGTTTCAAAGCTGGTTACAAGCCAGAATTTCCTGGAATCACTACTGATAAAAGTGTTGCAGTTATAGGAAGTGGTCCGGCTGGTTTATCTGCTGCTACATATCTTCTTCGTTCAGGGATAGCAGTAACTATATATGAAAGAAGTGACCGTGCTGGTGGACTTCTAACTTATGGTATTCCTAACTTTAAACTTGACAAAAAAATAGTTGAACGTCGTGTAAAACTTCTTGAAGAAGCTGGTCTTAAACTAGTGTTAGAATATGAAGTAGGCAAAGATATTACTTTTGAAGAAGTTGCTAATTCTCATGATGCTATCTTTTTAGGAGTAGGTGCTACTAAGGCAAGAAAAGCGTCTTTATCTGGAGAACAAGCTTCAAATGTTTATGATGCTATGGATTATCTTACTGCTATGCAGAGAAAAAACTTTAAACTTTCTTACGATAAAAAGTTTGACTTTAAAGATTTGAGTGTTGTAGTTATTGGTGGTGGAGATACTGCTATGGACTGTCTTAGAACTGCAAAAAGAGAAGAAGCTAAAAAAGTTAATTGTCTTTACAGAAGAGATGCTATAAACATGCCAGGAAGTAAAAAAGAGTATAAAAATGCTATGGAAGAGGGTGTTGACTTTACGTTTAATGCTTCTCCAAAAGAGATTATTTTAAATGATGACTCAAAAGCTGTAGCTGTTGAAATCATTAGAACTACTCTTGGTGCAAAAGATGAAAGCGGTCGTCAAAGAATGGAAGAAGTTAAAGGAAGTGAAACAAGAGTTAATGCTGATGTAGTTATCATGTCTCTTGGTTTTAATCCTGCTGTTCCATCATTCTTAGCAGAGAACGGGATTGAGACAAATAGTTGGGGTGGAATTGTTATAAATGAAGAAACTCATGAGACAACTACATCTGGCATCTATGCTGGTGGTGACTGTTTTAGAGGTGCTGACCTTGTTGTAACAGCAGCACTTGATGGTCGTGAAGCGGCTAGAAGTATCGCTAAGTCTTTACTTAAATAATTAGACTTTTTTCTATTTAAACCTCGTTCCCACTCTCCTGAGTGGGAACGTATATTTTCTACTTCAATTCCTACAAATTAATACTAAATTCCGACTTTTAATAAATAAAATTATTTTTGATATACTTATGGCAAAAATTATAAATATAAAGGCATAGTGAATGTTCATAGACTTTGATCATATGAACTTTAGTATGCATTCTCACTTGGAAAGTGGGAACGAGAAAAAATAAAAAATAAAATTATTGTTATTGTAAGTTTATTGATTGCATGAGGGGTTACTATGTGGAGTATAAGTAATACAGTAATAGGTATGATATTTGTTCCAATAGGAAGTATTATATTTACTATAACAAATAAAAGTAGGAATAATAAATGAGACTATGTAATAAAGAGGTTAATCAATTAATGATTAATAGTGCAATTAGTCAAACCTATTTACTAAAATTTAAAAATACTTACTATTAAAGTTATCAATTAAGATGAGCATTCTAAGTTTATAGATTGTTTAGTCCCAAAAATAGATAAGAAATAAGAAAATTTATACTTGTATAAGAAGTTCATATTATAATTTGAAAAAACTACAAAGGATCTTCATGGCAAAGGTAATTTTATCTTTATTGGCAACAGCAATTGTATTAAATGCACACTTTTTGACTTTTATATCTAATACTGACAATGTATCAAACGAAAAACAATCAAATATAGAGTTTGATATCTCTTTTATTCACCCTTTTGAGCAAACAGGAATGACTTTATTAAAGCCAAAAGTTTATGTGAACTCTAAAGAGAATCAATTATCTTTAAAACAGAGTATTAAGTTTAATCATAAAGCTTGGCAGAGTACTTATAAAATAAAAAGACCAGGAGTGTATAAATTTTTTGTGGAGCCAAAGCCATACTTTGAGCCTGCTGAAGAGAAATTTATCATTCATGTTCCAAAAGTGATAATAAGCTCTTTTGGTCTTGAAGATGGTTGGGATGAACCTATAGGATTAAAATATGAGATTATTCCTATGACCAAACCATTTGGATTATATGCTGGAAATCTATTTCAAGGGAAGGTTTTACATGATGGGAATCCTGCTGTTGATGTGGAAGTGGAAGTGGAACTTTTCAATAAGTATGAATTAAAAGAACCAAGTGATGCACATATTACCCAAGTTATTAAAACAGATGCAAATGGTGTATTTTCTTTTGTTATGAATCATAAAGGTTGGTGGGGATTTGCTGCACTAATTGAAGAAGGTGAATTAAAGCATGAGGGGAAAAGCTATCCTATTGAAAATGGTGCTTTGATGTGGATAAAGGCATACTAATATGCATATTTCAGACGGGGTTTTAAGTTTAGAGATTACAGTGGTGGTCTCAGTAATCTCGTTATTTGCTATGTTAAAGGCCATAAAAGAGTTAAAAAATGAAGATATCTCCATAACTGGTGTGGCAAGTGCTATGTTTTTTATAGCTTCATTTATACATATTCCTTTTGGAATAACCCAAATACATCTAATACTTTTAGGAGTGATAGGTATACTTGTCTCTTGGGGTGCTTTTGTAGCAATTTTTGCTGCATTGTTACTTCAAGCTTTACTTTTAGGCTATGGGGGGATAGTAAGTATAGGGGTAAACCTTTTTATAATGGCTATGCCAGCTGTGATAGTTCACTATATTTATCATACTCCATTTATACAAAATTTGAATGATAAAATAAAATTCTTTGTTGTGGGATTTTTAGGTACTTTTTTTGCCACACTATTTTTAACTGCTATCCTTTATTTTTCAAAAGAGGAGTATAATTATGCTGCTGTTTCTATATTTTTATTGAATATTATCACCATGATTATAGAGGGTATTGTAAGTATGTTTTTACTACTTTTTATAAAAAAAGTTTATCCTAAAATTTTAAAGGTTTAGTTTGAAACATCTACTCTTTGTATCTTTTCTTATATCTTTATGTTTTGCACATAAAGTAAACCTATTTATAAGCAACGAGGGTGAAAATATAGAGATATACTCATATTTTGCCAATGGTACAGCTTGTAAAAATTGTACTTTACTTATAAAAAATGATGAAAAAATAATTTTAGAAGATAAATTAAACAAAGAGGGAATTTACAACTATAAGTCAGAGTATAAAAATATTGAGGTAATTGTAGATGCCTCAGGTGGTCATATAGTAAAAAAAAGCTTTTATATCTCCCAGATAAAGCATGAAGATATAAAAGAGTATAAGCAAAAAGAGCAAGAGGATAAATACTTAAAAATAATACTTGGACTTTTTATATTGCTTATCTTTTTTTATATCTTAAAAAGGTTTAAAAAATGAAGTCTATAGAAGCATTAATGCTTATTAACTCTTTTGTCTTTTCTTCTATAGTGTCTTTTTCTAGGGTTGATTTTATTTTTTTATTACCTATTGGTATTATTTTATTCTACGAAAAAGAGTATCTATTTACTATATTTAAAAAGCTAATTTTTATAAACCTTTTTATCGTGCTATTGGTGATATTCGTGTTTTTTCAAAATCAAAATGAAGCTCTAATTTTACTTATAAGAACAAACTTGATACTGTTATTTAATATTGCATTATTTCATAAATCAAAGGGTTATGATATTGTACGGGGACTGGATGCTTTAAACTTTCCAGCTAAAGTGGTAAGTGTATTTTATTTTTCTCTATCACTCATAATCTATTTATTAAAAGATTTCAAAGAGACTAAAAATACTTTAAAATCAAGGGGTTTTAAAAGTACAACTTCCATATTTACATACCAAACCTATGGTAATATTTTTGGGATGATATTTGTTAAAGCGTTAAGAAAATCAGAAGATATGACATATAGTATGCAATCTCGTGGTTTTGAAGATAAAATATTTTTTTTAAGTTCAAATAGTATAGGGCTTATACAAAGACTTATCACCCTTTCTATAGTGGTGATATTTATAAAGGTAATATATGAGTTGTTCAGTTAATCTAAGAAAAATATCTTATGATAATGGAAAAGTATTGTTTAAAGATATTGATTTAAATCTTGGACATGAAGAAAAAATAGCTATTATAGGTTCAAATGGAAGTGGAAAAAGTACACTTTTAAAAATTATCGCTGGTTTTATAGCACCAAGCAGTGGATATATAGAAATATTTCACAATAAGATAAATTATTTAAAAGAGTTTAAAAAGTATAGAAACAATCTAGCATATCTTCCTCAAGATGTATCAAATCATTTTTTATGCCCAACTGTTATGGAGGATGTGATATTTTCTCTTCGTGCAAGGGGTGAAAGTAAGAATGAATATTTAAAAAAAGGTAAAGAGATGCTAGAAAAACTTCAAATTTCTCATCTAAAAGACAGAATTATATTTGACCTAAGTGGAGGGGAGCAAAAAATTGTAGCTTTAGCTGGACTTTTGATTCTCGAACCTAGGATTTTACTCCTTGATGAACCTACTAGTGCCTTAGATGAAGAATCTGAACAAAAGATGGTAAAAATATTAAACTCCATAAAAAGATCTATGATAATAGTATCTCATCATAAAAGCTTTATTGATTCTTTGACTCCTACAATTTATAGGTTAGATAATGGTGACTTTTTAAAATCTAATTAAGGATATTTATCTATATAAATAATTATTATAATTAGTTCTCAAGAATAGTTACAGATGCTAATCACAACATAATAAAAGAGATAGCTTATGATACATTTGATTAAACAATTAAAAGTACAAGTGGAACATTATTGGATAGTGAAGAATCATCTTACTCAGATTAAATAGGAACAGAAATGAGTTTAGGATATGTATATAATAAAGATAGCTCATTATACTCTCATGTAAAATTTAGACTTAATTAAAAAAACGGGGGTTTAAAAACTCGCTTTTTTTGATAATTGACCAAATAATAATCTACTAAATTTAACTTCAAGCTTTTACTCAAACCT
>NZ_JADGFC010000089.1 GCF_016744025.1 Sulfurimonas sp. | reverse complement strand
GAAATACCTTGGTTTCTTACCAATATACAGAAGTTTGCAAGGGTTTTCAAACCCCCCCCCCCATATTTTTAATTAAGTCGGAAATTCCTAATAACTGAATATTCTTCTAATTTATCGGTTTTAAATATATTTTTAAGGTGTTCATTTATAGTTGCTACATTTCTATCAAACAGTTTAGCTATTAGTTTTGTCATACTATTTCATCTGATACTTTTACTTCTATAGTATCTTATCTGTTAGCGGTTGTAAAAATTCTGCTGTTGAGTTTCTTATTGCTAGGTTTTTGTTCATTTTATCTGTCCTTTAGCACTCAATATTGAGAACAGCATCCATCTGGAATAGTTTGAGTTGGAACTATACTTTTGTTATCTTCTGTTCCGTAATAAGTTCACATTCTTGATATCCTTACAAGTTTTTCATTTTCTATAACTTCATAAACAATTCTATGTTTAATGTTTATCCTACGTGAAAATGAACCACTTAAATTTCCAACTAGCTTTTCATACGGTGGTGGCTTTTTAAATGGATTATTTTTAATAAGTCCAATTAATTTTTTTGCTTTTTTATCCAAGGAAGCAGATGAAAGCTTCTTAGCATCTTTAACGGTTTGTTTAGAATAAATAACTTTGTAGGCTACCATTCATATCTTCGCTAAATTCGCTGTTTGGAGCCTCCATAGCTTCTTTTATTGAAGAAGCCATACTCGGAATTGCATTCAAGAACAAAGTCTCCTCATCTTTGTTATACTGCTTGTAATTCTTTTCTAAGAAAAGCATTAATGAGTGTTTGGTAAGGTACTTTTTTTTCACTTGCTAGTTTTTTAAAAAATAAAACTATGTCATTATCTAATCTTAGTGAAACTGGTATCTTTTTAGGTTCATAAAACCTACCTCTCACACCATCTGAAAAATCGTATTCATCTTTCATTTCATAATCATCGAACTTTTCTCTTTGTTTAATGTTGCTCATAAAAAATCCTTTCTTTTTGATTTGCTTTTCTTGCACTTATTATTCTAATTATCTCTTCACCATTTTCGTCAAAAAACATATTAGCAACAACTAAGATTTTATCTTTAGTTGTTGTTCCCAATGTTACCCATCTTTCTTCAAAATAGTCAAAGCGATGGTCTAATTTTGAAATATGCATAGGATCTAAAAAAACTTCTTTAGCTTCATCAAAACTAATCTGATGTTTTTCAACATTTAAATTGCTTTTTTCATCACTCCATTCAAATTTCAAAATTATGCCTTTTATTGATATAGTTTTATTATAGCACTTCTATATTTACATTGTCAATACATGTGTTGTGAGTATAGCGACTAACTTTAATGATGCTCTGCGTTCACTGCTAGGCAATGATATATAGTTTTTTCTTTTGTATATATTTTATGTTTTCCTCGTTCCCAAGCTTCTGCTTGGGAATGAATACTGCAGTGACTTAGACTTTTATGTACATTCCCATCGAGGATGATGGGAACGAAGAAACATAACACACAAAATGTCACTTAAGTTAATCATTTTACTAAGTTAGAAATTTCTTTAAATACTGGGTTTTTTGCATTCACTGTTAACTCAAACAAAATCGATTCATATGTTGTTGGAATAACACCCGCTTGTACCAATCTCTCAATTGCCATAGTCGTATTGTACTGGGCTCTAGAAGATACACAATCGGTTACCAGTACTGGTTGTAGTCCAGCTTCTAGTAAATCTAAACAGGTTTGTAATACACATACCTGAGTTTCAATACCTGCAACAATTACCACTTTTTTACCCGCAGCCATAATTGCACTCATGGTAGGTTCATTTTTACAACAAGAAAAAGTTGTTTTTTCAAAATGAGGATCAGCATCAACCAACTCTCTTAGTGCAGGAATAGTCTCACCGATGCCTTTTTTATACTGCTCATTTACTATAAAAGGGATTTGGAGTAATTTTAACCCTTTTACTAAAGTAACTAAGTTTTTTTCAAGAGTCTCTTTGTTCTCCATATGTGGGAAAAGTCTCTCTTGAACATCAACCAAACAAAAAACTGCATCTTTTACATTTATTCTCATTATTTTAAATCTCCTCTAATTGTAGTAAACCCAAGTATATTCCAATCTTGTAAACCACTTCTATACCACATGAGTTTTTCTTTAGGGTAAGCCATTTTGATGAGTTCTTTAATCGCACGTTTAGACTGTACACACCAGCTTCCATTACAAAACAAAATAGCTGTTTTAGCTTTTGAAAAATCAAACTTATCATTAGCTAGTTTTTTGATGTTTAAAGTGTTTAAGAGTTTTTGAAAATCTTCTGGAAAATCTTCATCATAAGCTATGGTGTTATAAGGAATATTTACTGATGTAGGGATTGTTGAGTTTTCAAACCAATCTTCTTTTCTTGAATCTACTAAAACATATTTTTCAGGTTCTTTAATAGACTTTTTTATAAAGTCTAAAACTTCTAGTTCTGCTATGGTTTGAACATTTGAAATTTTTATAGGCTGAATGGAACCAAGTGTTGTGATAAAAGTTTTTTTACATGCTTGGGGAACATTTTTATTTGCCATATCTTGACTAAATACAGTCTCATGATTTATAGCCAAATCTAAACATTTTGGGTCTTGATGTCTTCTTATAACTACCTCTTTAGATTTGCCTTGGTAAGTATGTGTAACTTTAATATCTTGATATTGAAGGGTAGCTATGTTCTTAGCAAAAAGACTAAATGGTTGTAGTGTCATAAAAACAATAAATACTAAAAAAGTTTTCATAATCTTCCTTTTTATAAATCTCTTTAAATCTTATCAGTTATAAAATTAAATAGTAACTAACTAAATTTATTAAGTATGATATTTTATGTCTCGTTACACCTTCAACTATGTAGATGTTTGTATATCAAGCCTAGTTTGGATAGAATAATACTTTAATACAAAGGCTATATAATAGATATGCAGACAGTAGTAGATACCCTTAGAAAAAAAGGGAAAATTTATAAAAAAATGTTAGAAATCTCTCCCAAAGATTTAGCAATACGCAATAAAATAAAAATCTATAAAGCAACAGATACAACTGGTTATTTTTCAGCAATCTTTGCAGTTAGTCAAAAGAGCAGACTGCTTATGAAAGATGTACGTAAATTTGAAGAGATATTTACAAAACTAAAAATTTTTTGCGGACATAACTTTAAGCATAAAATCGTTTTTATTGATGCACCATTATGTTCTAAAGCAAAAGAAGCTTTTAAGAGCCAAGGCTGGAAAATTCAGTAATGCTTTTATGTGATATTGGCAATACTTCATACCACTTTTTAGAAGATGAAGTAGACTACAAAAAAGACACCCTCACTTTTGACCCCTCAAGTATAAAAGAAGAAATCCACTATATCTGTGTAAATCCAAAAGTAAAAACTATTTTAAAAGGTTTAGAAAATTGGATAGATATCTCAAGTAAACTAGATATGAGTAAATACTATGAGACTATGGGTGTTGACAGAATGCTTGCATCTGAGGCTATTGAAAATGGAATAATCATAGATGCAGGAAGTGCTGTTACTGTTGATATAGTTAAAGATGGAGTGTTTCAAGGTGGTTTTATTTATCCAGGATTAAATGCCATGAGCAATACTTATAAAAACATATCGTCTGCACTCGATTATCCATTTAACTTTGAAATTGAGCTAAATAAACTACCAAAAAACTCTGTAGATGCCATAAGCTATGGCTACTTAAAAACGCTTTACTCTGAAGTGGTTTCTCACGATATGGATATTATTTTAACAGGTGGAGATGCAAAAGAGTTTTCAAAAATCTTCCCAGATGCAAAAGTAGATGAAAACTTAATTTTTAAGGGAATGAAGAAAATTATTTCTCGATCATCACAAAACATTTAAAATATGAAGAATATACCCTACAATACATACCGTAGTTATATGATAAATATATATCATGCACCTTTATATTCTATCTCTGTTGATTTAGATTTGGGTTGTCCAAATAGAGAACTTGATGGAAGTGGAGGTTGTACTT
The DNA here is from genome assembly GCF_016744025.1 of Sulfurimonas sp. Classification (GTDB taxonomy): domain Bacteria; phylum Campylobacterota; class Campylobacteria; order Campylobacterales; family Sulfurimonadaceae; genus Sulfurimonas. The sequence continues at coordinate 7,075 of NZ_JADGFC010000089.1, read as the reverse complement.
TTTGTCCAGAAAATGGAGCAAGAGCAACTCAAAATCTAAATGAAAAAAGTGTTGAAGAGCAAATAGTTAAAGGGATTGAATTTGCAAAAAAAAGATACAAAGCAAAACGATTTATGCTTTATATTCAAGCTTACACAGGAACTTTTACCTCAGTTATAAAACAAAAAGAAATGTACTCTCATCTTTTAAAGCAATACGATTTTGATGCAATAAGCATCGGAACAAGACCTGATTGCATAAATGAAAGCACCCTTGAATATCTACAAGAGTTAAATTCTGAAATTGATGTACATATAGATTTGGGCATTCAAACCTTGAATGATGATACCTTGAAAAAGATAAACAGAGGGCATAATGCGCAATGCAGTATTGATGCTATAAAAAAATTACAAGCGTATGGTATAAAAGTTTTTGCCCATGTAATTGTTGGTTTTGAGGGTGAAAAAAGAGATGATTGGGTTAACACTATAGAAAAAATATGTGAGTTGAATATTGATGGTATCAAAATACATAACTTACATATAATAAAAAATACTCTTCTCTCAACTGAGTATGAAAAGAAAAAGTTTAAAACTTACAATGAATACGAATATGCAGAAGAGTTAATACATCTTTTAAGAATTATTCCTTCTCATATACCTATTATTAGGATTTCAACAGACACACCAAGTGATAATTTAATTGCACCAATTTGGAATATGCACAAAGGACAATTTAGCGAATATGTTATAGAACAAATGAATTACAGAGAAATAACTCAGGGTGATTTAATCCAAAAGAAAGAGCATAAGCTTGAAGATATTTCAAAACCTGTTGAACTATTGGATAAAAGTGTCTCTTTTTGGGACGAAAAGTATAAAAGCTACTACCATCCTAAAAGTGGTGCATATAGACAAGCAAAAGAGTTATTTATAGAAAAATCATCTCTAAAACAAAAACTAAAAACTAAAGATATAAACCTACTTGATGTTGGTTTTGGAATGGGATATAACTCTTTAGAATCAATTTCTTTAGTAAAAAAACATAAACTAAATATAGTTGCCTTAGATAACAATAAAAGTATTATTCTAAAAAGTTCAAAAGTTATTAAAGATAAAAATCATGAAAAGATTCTTCAACAAATTTATAAAACTGGATTTTATGAAGAGACTAATTATTCACTTGAATTGGTTTTAGGTGATGTTAGATACACACTACAAAATTTAAAAAATAAATTTGATGTAATATTTTTAGACTCATTTAATCACATAAATAATCCTTCACTTTTAAGTATTGAGATTTTTAAAATATTAAAAACTCTTCTAAAAAGTGATGGAGTATTGGTTTGTTCTACTTCTAGTGAAGCAGTAAGAGTAGCATTAAGTCAAGCGAAATTTAAAAGCGAAATTTCTAATCTAATAAATAGTGATATTAAAGGAATTTTTGCAGTACATGGAAATGAAACCGTTGAAGGTGTGCCATACAAAGATCCTTTCTTGATTTACAGAGATAAACAGATAGTGACAAATAGAGAAAAAGAAGTAAAACTATTAAAATCTAGACTGTAAATATTTACTTAAATATAACTCTTTATTATTAGATTTTGTTTTATTTATTGTGCAAAGAAATAAGTTATTTAAGCTAATTTTATATGTACTCATAAAACATTCATAATCCATTTAGATAATATTTCTAACTCTTGATTATTTATTTTTTTAAAAGTTGGCATAACAGCACCATTTGAGTTTTTCCACTTTTCTTTACTTCCATTTTTTATACTATCTATCATAGCATCTTCATCATTTTTATACTTTTTTGCAATATCTATAAAGGAAGGTCCAACTTTCCTTTTGTCTATACCATGACATCCTAAGCAGCTGTTTTTTATAGCTATTTTTTTTCCTGGAGCAAGTGCGTTATAGGCTGCTTTTTCTTTTTGTACTTTTGCCAAAGTTTCTTGAGTGAAATAAGTAAACATATATGAAGAAATAGCTTTTGCTTCATCTGTGGTTAGATTATATTGTTGAGATGGCATAAGACCATACCTTTTTAAACTATCTTTATCACAAAATGATTTTTCAAAAGATGGATTAAAAATATAATCTGTTACAAATTCTATGGCTTTTGTTGCTCTTTGGCTTTCATCTTGTGGTTTTACAAAATTATATACATGAAATGATACAGCCATCATGGGTGGAGCTAGTTCATCATCTGAGATAAGAGGAGGCATATTAATATCATGACAAGTTGCACACTTAAGTTCTAATAATTCTTTTCCGTCAAGCTTTTTACTTATTTTTTTATTCTCACAAGCTGCAAATATAAGTAATAAAGAAAGTAAAATAATAATTTTAATCATAAGATAGTCTTTTAAATAATATAAGTAAGTATAATTATATTCTAATTAAAATAAAGTTAAAAAGTAGATGTGAATTTCAAACTAGATTGTTCCATTATCTCACTAGATGAAGCAAATTAATTTGAAAGGGCTTTATTTTAAGGGGATGAATAAGATATTTTATAAATATAAGATTTTACACATGCCCTTACAAAGAGCATGTATTGTAATAATTATTTGTTTCTTAAAAGACGTCTATCTCCAAGAATAGCATCCTTTGTTGGAGCTTTTAACCACGCTATGATATCTTTAGCCATAGTTGCAGTACATCCACCTAAAACAGCACATGAAGACTTATATGCACCAAAAAAACCGCCATTAGAACGTCTTGCTACTTTGAATGAAGCTATTTTTTTATCACCTTCAAAAAGTTCACCACTAGCAATAACAAATTTATTATGTCCTATAAAAGCATTTCCACTACTTACAGCATCTATAATATTTAGTTTTAGTATATTCTCATCACTGTTAGGCTTTCCATCAAGGATAACTTCAATGTTGTTTTTCTCAGCAACAATTTTTACACTATCTAACAATCTTGTTCCCAAAGCACATTCTGATTGTATATTTTCAGCGATAAATTTGTCCACTGGAATATTTGTATCTAAGTAAATCTTGTCTACATTTTTGTAAATAACGACAGGTTTAGGAGTTGTTGCTTTTCCACCACAACCACTTACAGATAATATTAATATAACTGAAGAAGCTAATAATATAATTTTTTTTAACATGTTGGAGACCTCTTTTTATTAAATATAATTTTAGATAGTTATATTAGAATCTAAAAAATATAGTATAGTGTAGTAATATTAAATGAGAGTTAAAATAGAGGGACATTTTAGTAACTATGAAAAGCGTAATAATATACTAATTTAATATATTAAAATAAACTCATAAAACTTTGAGCTACATTTAGATAAAATGCAAAAAATAATAAATATATATAAGGGCATAAAATGCTAACAGTTGCACTTCCAAAAGGTCGTATTGCTAAAGAAACTTTAGAAATATTTGAGACTATATTTGGTGATAGTTTTAAGTTTGATGATAGAAAACTCATCCTAGATACTCCAAATTTTCGTTTTTTACTTGTAAGAAACCAAGACGTTGCTACTTATGTTTACCATCAAGCAGCAGATATCGGTGTAGTAGGACTTGATACATTAGAAGAGCAGGGACTCGACGTTATGCGTCTTCTTGATCTTAAACGTGGTATTTGTAAAGTGTCTATCGGTATGAGAAATGGCGAGAAACTTGATCTAAACAAACCTGACTTAAAAGTAGCATCTAAGATGGTTAACATCACTAAACGTTACTTTGAAGAACGTGCTGTATCAGTAGATATTATCAAGCTTTACGGTTCTATAGAACTAGCTCCAATCATCGGTCTTGCTGATATGATAGTTGATGTTGTTGAAACAGGTGCTACTATGAAGCAAAATGGTTTAGAAGTAGTACAAGATATTATGACTTCATCTACTTACCTTATTGCTAACAAAAACAGCTATATCGCTAAAAAAGATGAAGTTTTAGATATCTATGAAAAAATAAATAAAATCATCAAAGCAGAGCAAAACTCTTAATGACAGACCATATGACGAACTTGGACTTATATGCAAAAGCTGAGCATCTTTTAGGAATAGAAGAAGCTACTGAAGCCCTTTATGATCTGTACCGTTCAGAACTAGATGAGTACAAAATTAAGACTCTTTTAGATGTTGGTTGTGGTCGTGGCGGTTTTATGCAACGTATGATTAGTGACGGTGTTGAGTGTAAGGGTGTTGATCTTAGCGCAGTTATGGTTGATGAGTGTAAAGCACAAGGTTTAGATGCCGAGTGTATAGATGTTACAGATGTTGAAGGTAAGTATGACGCAATTGTATCTATCTTTGATGTTTTAAACTTTATGGATAAAGATTCACTAGTTAAGTTTTTAGATGCCATTGCTTTAAAACTAAATGATGATGGAATATTTATCGCAGATATAAACACTCTTTATGGATTTAGTGATGTTGCAGAAGGTACCATGAGTACTGAGAATGACAAAGAGTTCTTAGTCGTAGATGCTGAGTTTGTTAATGATGAACTTAACACACAGTTTACTCTTTTTGAAAAAACTGATGATAAGTATATAAAACATCAAGATATTATTATTCAGTACTTTCATAAAATAAAGACTTTCCAAAAACTAACAAATCTTAAACTAATAGAGAAGCAAACTTTTTCTCTTTATGACACTGAGGACAAGACACTACTAATCTTTAAAAAAAAATAATACTAAAAAAGGCTTAAGTCATGAAGTTTAGAATGTGGTTTGAAAGTAGAGTCTCTCTAGTAAGTGAGATGCATACACAATTACTTCTAGAAGATGAGATAGAACTCTTGCACAAGTATCGTGTAAATCTTCGAAAACTTTATGCTTGTAGTGAAACCTACGTTAAAAATATAAATAAACACTCCTCAAAAAAACTCTCAAAACTTATCAAAAAACTTTTAAAGCCAACTGCACTTTTACGAGATGTAGACCTTTTTTTAATTGAGATACAAACTCTAAAATGTTCTAATGTATCTAAAGTTAAGTTAGATGCTATCATGAAGAAAAAAAGAGAAAATGCTTTTAAAATACTAATGCAAACTCTTTGCAGTGATGAATACAAAAAGAGTTTAAAACTTCTTATTATGATGACGAAAGAGACAGAGTTTTTTGTCTATGAGACACACAAAATTGATGTGCATAAAATTATCTCAGAAGTAGAAAAAAGTAGATATGAAGAGCTTTCTTGTATTAATATGCAAACTTCATTTGATTCTCTTCACAATCTTAGAAAAGAGTTTAAAAAGTTTCGTTATGCACTTGATATATATGAGCAGTGCTTTTCTCACAACAAAGATATGAATTTTGATTTTGTAAAACTAAAGAGACTTCAAGGTTTTTTTGGAGAGATTCAGGATAACTTTGTGAGATTAGAACTTGTAAAAAGTGTAAAAGAAGAACTAGATGAAGCTGAGTATTTAGAGTTTCATAATAACTATGAGTTAAAGTTATTTACTTCAAAAAAAGCGCTATTTAAAAATTTTGATATACTATAATATTAGGAGTTCTATATGAGTCATAAATATAAGACAAAGATAGAAAAAATATTTGAGCACCCAATTTCTGGAAATATAGATGTAAAAAGGCTCATTTGTGCATTAGAGCATTATGGTGTTGAGATAGAAATAACTAAACATAATAAAGCGAAAATGAGTTTTAATGAAAAAGAATTTGTAATGGCTCTTTCTCATAGAAATGATCTCTCCAAAGACTCCGTATCCAAGTTGCGTAACTATTTAGAAGACGTTGGTATAACACCAGACACCATATAAAGGAAACCTGTCATGAACGGCAACATAGTTGTAACATATAAAATATTGTGTGATTCAGATGTCAACACAAGTGTAAGACTTAGAGAGTTACTCTTAAATGAGAAAGTATCTAAAGCAATCAAAAGTGAGTTTGCAAAAGGCTTTAGAAATATTGAGTTGGTTACAACTAGTGTAGAAGCTTCACTTATAGTTGAAACTGCTAAAGAATTACATACATTTGAAGTTTCAAAAGATGACTTTGCAGATATCCTTGTTTTAGCTGAAGAAGATGCAACAGAAAAGAAGTTATTTAAAAAAGATTGTAGCCGTGTTGAGTTAGTTGATATTGAAACATTTATCTAGTTTTTTTCTTTTTTTACTACTCTTCCTTCAAGGATGTAGTGATAATGCTAGTGTAAATATCTTCGATGAAAAACTATCTAAAACAAAAATAGAGTGTATGAGATTAGTAGTCTTCCCTCCAGATGAAGAAGTACAAAAGAAGCTTACAGAGCTTTATAGTTTTGATGAATCTTGTGCTATTAAACTTGAAGTCTCACTACAGAGAGGAATAGTCTGTAACTCCAATCAAAACAGCGATAAAAAAGCACTTTCAAACTTCCCTACAAGCTATCTGCGTATGCAAGTATCTAAAAATAGACAACTCTTTTATAGTTATTATATAGATCTAATAGATAGTGCAAGTGCCCAAGATGCTAAGAGAATAAAAAAAGATTTAATCTTTTGACACACATAAAGCAAATATGCAAATTATGTGACTCAAATACAACTCTTATAAATGATGATAAAAAAAGCAAAAATTATTATAGATGCATGGAATGTGATTACATTTTTATGGATGATAAAAACCACCTAGATGCAAGTCTTGAGAAGAAACACTACGATAATCACCATAATAATTTAGAATCACTTGGTTACGTAAAAATGTTTGAAAACCTGATAGAAGAGTTTGTAATACCAGAATCTAAAAATATAAAAACAGCTCTTGATTTTGGGTGTGGAGAGGGTGAAGTTTTGCCTATTTTACTCGAGAGAGTTGATATACCTTGTGATAGATATGATCTATTTTATTTTCCTAAAAAAGTATATAAAAATAAAAAGTATGACCTCATTGTCTCGACTGAGGTTCTAGAGCATCTAGCTAATCCTCTAGAAACTTTAAGAGAGTTACTCTCGCATCTGAACAAAGATGGATACTTGCTTCTTATGACATCTTTTCATCCAAGGGATAGTGAAAAGTTTTTAAAATGGTTCTATATACAAGATATGACTCATATAGGTTTTTTTAGTATTAAATCATTTGAGTGTTTAGCTTCTATGCTAAACTTAGAG
>NZ_JADGFC010000088.1:9814-11233 GCF_016744025.1 Sulfurimonas sp. | reverse complement strand
TACATTTCTTAAAAAGAGAATTAATATTAAGTATTCATATATATACATAATGATTTTTATAATACTTAAGTCAAAGATTGAAATATAGGAAAAAATCAAGCACTATATTTATTCAACGAAGATAACTTGAATAATTAGATATGGTTACGGAAGAGTTTTAGATAATCTAGAGTGCTTTTCTAAGCACTCTTTGTAAATTTACAAATTATTTACCTATAGTTTGAGCAAATTCTTCTAATTCAGCGTCAGAATATTTACCAATTTGACCTTTCATTAGAGCTTTAAGTGATCCGCCATAAGTTCCAGCTTTATATCCTTTTAGCGCAGTTGCAATTTGTTCATGTGTTAGTTCTGCAACAATTTTTGATTTACCTAGTGCAGATTTTTTAAAGTCAGCATTATGACAAGCTGCGCAAGCTTTTGGTTGAACTGCACCCATAAGAGCGATAGTACTTATCCATAATATTAAAATAATTTTTTTCATTTGAGTCCTTATTAAATTATACTGTTCTTGAATTATAATACCTTATACTTAACATTGTTTGAAGATATGAAGTATATATTATTTTTCAATTTTTTTCCATACTGTCTTGGCTGTTGCACAAGTTCTATCACTCCCTTGGACATGAATAGTATGCACAAATGAGTTTTCTTCATCACCTTGATTTGTTAATGATACGATTATGTCTCCATATTGTGCTTCTGATATAAAACGTCCGTCAAGAGAGTGCAAATAATAGTTGTCAGTGATTTCTTCTGGAATTGATTCTACTAGCCATTGTAGATAGCGAATGTTATTAACATGTTTGTTTGTATCTGTATCGTATAAATTTACTTGAAATTTTTTCATATACTCAGCAGAGTTAATAGCATCTATCTTGATTGAAATATCGTGTTCTATAGATGTTTCTTCACAAGATAACCATTTTTCTTTAAAGTCTTTTAGAATTTTTGTAGGTCTTCGTTTAGCTATATCAAAAAATAACCACAAGCCTTTAGCTCTTCCTATAATGTTGTAATGTTCATCATAGATAATATTTTCTCTTATACCTCGGATAGATTTGTACTCAGATAGCCATGTACGGATGATTATTTTCTCTTTATATTAAGGGTAGCGATCCATCTCCATAATTCCAGAGACTAAGACCCATCCAAGGTTTTGCTCCGTAAGAGAAAACAAACTATGCTCAGCAAAGTAACAATGCTCAACAGCTGTTTCTTGAAGTAGGGTGAGCATAGTGATGGATGAAGCCTTTCCTGACTTATCCATTTCAAAGTAACGCATTTCAAATTCTTTGTCAAAATAATTTTTCATTTCCTAGTTTAGCATAAAATTTTTTGTTTATTGATTCATATATTTAATTAACATTAATGATAATCATTATTATTAATAAGATATTCTTAAGTATACTTCTTGTA